>NZ_JBFUJG010000070.1:0-27243 GCF_056401495.1 Mucilaginibacter sp. P4_E8 | reverse complement strand
CGAACTGCCAAACATTAAACAGGATGGTAAAAAAGTAATAGGCTACCGCGAGGCTATGATATTACCTAAACAACCAAAATCAATGATTGTGGTTGGCTCTGGTGCTATAGGTATTGAGTTTGCTTATTTCTATAATGCAATTGGCACCAAGGTTACAGTTGTTGAGTATTTAGATAATATTGTGCCGTTAGAGGACGAAGAGGTTTCAAAAGGACTGAACCGTATCCTTAAAAAACAAGGTATCAACATCATGACCAGTGCAAACGTTGAATCTGTTGACACCAGCGGCAATCTTTGCAAGGTAAATGTTAAAACAGCTGCAGGCACCGAAGTACTGGAGGCCGAGATCGTTTTATCGGCTGTTGGTATATCTACCAACATTGAAGGTATAGGCCTGGAAGAAAATGGTGTAAAAACCGATAAAGGCAAAGTATTGGTTGATGATTTTTACAAAACCAATATAGAAGGTGTATATGCTATTGGCGATATTGTTAAAGGCCAGGCACTGGCTCACGTAGCATCAGCCGAAGGGATCATCTGTGTAGAAAAAATTGCAGGTAAAAATCCTGAGCCTTTAGATTATAACAACATTCCGGGTTGTACCTATTGCTCACCAGAGGTTGCCTCTGTTGGATATACCGAAAAAGCTGCCAAAGAGGCCGGTTATGAAGTTAAAGTTGGTAAGTTCCCATTCTCTGCTTCGGGTAAGGCCAGTGCAGCGGGCGCTAAAGATGGTTTTGTGAAACTTATATTCGATGCCAAATATGGCGAATTCCTGGGTGCGCACATGCTGGGCTATAACGTTACCGAAATGATTGCCGAAGTAGTTACCGCCCGCAAGCTGGAAGCTACCGGTCACGAGATCATTAAATCGGTACACCCGCACCCTACCATGAGCGAAGCCGTAATGGAAGCCGCGGCCGATGCTTACGGTGAGGTGATACACTTATAAAAGTCAAAAAAAATAAAAGGTCAAAAGCCGGTCGCTGTTAAAAGCAACCGGCTTTTTGCTTGATAGCAGCTTATACTTTTCCATTTTAAAAATTTGCATAAAATAGATTTGCTTATCACCTTTTGAATTTTGACTTTTGAGTTTCGACTTATCTATGAAACTACACACCATTGATACCGGTTTTTTTAAATTAGATGGAGGGGCCATGTTTGGTGTAGTGCCAAAAACCATCTGGAATAAAACTAATCCGGCCGATGAAAACAACCTTTGCACCTGGGCCATGCGCTGCCTGCTGGTTGAAGACAATGACAGGTTAATATTAATTGATACCGGCATTGGCAATAAACAGGACCAAAAGTTTTTCAGCTATTACTATTTACATGGGCAAGCCACTTTAGATAGCTCCCTGGCTGCCCTCGGCTTTCACCGCGACGACATTACCGATGTGTTTTTAACCCATCTGCACTTTGACCATGTTGGCGGAGCAGTAATGAGAAATGGTGACAACCTTATCCCTGCTTTTAAAAATGCCGTTTACTGGAGCAATCAGCAGCACTGGGACTGGGCCACAAACCCTAACGACCGTGAAAAGGCGTCTTTTTTAAAAGAGAATATTTTACCTATACAGCAAAGCGGCCAGCTACAGTTTATCAACGGCCTTGATGGCGTTCAATTTACCGAAAACTTTCACATCAGGTTTGTTTACGGACATACTGACGCCATGATGCTGCCACTTATCAACTATAAAGACAGAAACATACTTTACATGGCCGATCTGCTACCGTCTGTAGGCCATTTGCCACTCCCTTATGTAATGGCTTATGACATGTTTCCGCTAAAAACATTGACAGAAAAGAAACTATTTTTAACCGAAGCCGTAGAAAAAGATTATATATTGTACTTTGAACATGACTCTGTTAATGAATGCTGTACATTGCAGCAAACCGAAAAAGGGATCAGAGCGAAAGAGGTATTTAAATTAAGTGATTTTTAGTTAGTGTTTTACGAACACCACAAAAACCATACCGCATGCCAATTTAAACAATTATTATTAAAAAATTGCACAGTTCCTTTACTTTAACTTTACTAACAACTCATAATCAACACTTTACGAAACAGCCTTATAACACATTTTTTTTGAAATTGCACCATGCAATTGTATTTTTTTAGAACAATTTTATAACTTTGCACGTTCTGTACTCAATAGAAAGTATAGAAGGTTTATTAAATAAATGAGACAACTCAAAATAACGCAATCCATTACCAATCGCGAGTCACAATCGCTAGACAAATATCTTCACGAGATTGGTAAAGTTGATCTGATAACTGCCGAAGAAGAAGTAATATTAGCTCAAAAAATACGCGAAGGCGATCAGGCGGCTTTGGAACGTTTAACCAAAACCAACCTTCGCTTTGTGGTATCTGTTGCCAAGCAATACCAAAACCAGGGTTTAACACTTGGTGACTTAATTAACGAAGGTAACTTAGGTTTAATTAAGGCGGCAAAACGTTTTGACGAAACCAAAGGTTTTAAATTCATATCATACGCCGTATGGTGGATCCGTCAGTCAATCCTGCAGGCTATTGCCGAACAATCACGTATAGTGCGTTTACCGTTAAACCAGGTAGGCTCATTAAGCAAGATCAGTAAAGCTTTTTCAAAGCTGGAGCAGGAGTACGAGCGTGAGCCTTCGCCCGAAGAACTTGCCGATATGCTGGAGACCACTGTCGACAAAATTTCTGATACGCTGAGTAATTCCGGTCGTCATGTATCTATGGATGCACCATTTGTACAGGGCGAAGAAAACACCCTGCTTGATGTATTGGAGAATCAGGAACCAAATACCGATTCGATATTAATTAACGAGTCATTATCTGAGGAGATCAAACGTTCGCTATCAACCCTTACCGAACGTGAGCGCGAGATCATCGTATTGTTCTTTGGTTTGGGTACCAATCATCCGCTTTCATTAGAGGAAATTGGCGAAAAATTTAACCTTACCCGTGAGCGTGTACGTCAGATTAAGGATAAAGCACTGCAACGTTTACGTCATACATCAAGGAGCAAGATACTGAAATCATACTTAGGTTAAACATAACCTGAAATACAACATAAAAAAGCCATTGGTGAGCAACCAGTGGCTTTTTTGCGTTGTATTATCAGGAGACATATGTGATGTGTCTCTACAATAAAAAACGTAGGGATTGTGTGATTCCCCTCAAGAGAGTAATAACCCATCATATGACAGAAGGGTAGCCCACTACGGGGCACACCAAATTTTTACCATTATTTTCTACAAATATGTAGTCCCTACGGGACATAGAGCAACAATTTAAGCTGCAAATGTGGCTGTATTTCATGTCCCGTAGGGACTACATATTTGTAGAAATAGAATCAAAAGGTTTTTTGCCCCGTTAGGGGCTACACTTCTTGAATTAGTATAGATACTGTCTTTTCATGGGCTATTACTTTCAAGAGAGGGAGCCTCCTATCCTATTTTTTTTATCCCATTTGGATTAATATTTCTTCTATAAGTTTTGGCACAAAACGAATATAATTACCGATATTTCGTTATAGATAAGTGAATTTAATATTCACATAATAAAAAAGTAATTTAGCCTACCAGAACATATTTTATGACTATTCCAATTTACCAGGCCGACGCGTTTACCGATAAACTTTTTGGTGGCAATCCGGCCGCTATATGCCCCCTTACCGAATGGCTTCCTGACGCTGTTATGCAAAAGATAGCCATAGAAAATAACCTGGCCGAAACTGCTTTTTTTGTAAAGACCCATAATGGTTATAAATTACGCTGGTTTACTCCCGAATACGAGATTGACCTGTGTGGTCACGCTACCCTGGCATCGGCACATATATTGTTTACCGAACTGGGATTTGAAGGAGATACCCTACATTTTGAAACCGTAAAAGCAGGAACGCTCCTGGTAAAAAGGGAAGGTGATAAATATACTATGGACTTTCCCTCAAGGCCGCCCATACCTATTGAACCACCTATGGGCCTGGCCGAAGCGCTGGGCGAAAAACAACCGCTTGCCTTTTTAAGATCAAGGGATTACTTCCTGGTTTATGAAACCGAGCAGGATATACAGGATATCACCCCCGACTTTTTCGCCCTGTCAAAAATGGATACTGTTGGTGTAATTGTTACCGCGCCAGGCGACAATTCCGATTTTGTATCCCGCTTTTTTGCTCCCGGGGCAGGCATCCCTGAAGATCCCGTAACTGGTTCGGCCCATTGCAACCTGATACCCTACTGGGCCAAAAAGCTTGGTAAAAACAACCTCCACGCCTACCAGATCTCGGCTCGGAAAGGCGAACTATGGTGCCAACTAAATGGCGACCGCGTACTCATGAGCGGCAAAGCTGTTACCTATTTAAAAGGCGAGATCAGGGTTGAGTTATGAGTTGAACCCCATCATTGTTTAACAAAATACGGATTAATATTCCCGTCAGCCTAATAAGGTTAAATAACCTGTGTGCGGTGCTGACGCAAAACTAATCAAGAGCAAAGACTACGAATGTACCAACGGGCATAAGTTTACGGAGCAACTTTAATGAAAAGAATATTTGGCGGTGTTTTAATTATAGCCTCTATCATTTGGGGTTTTTTATTTCTTGCGCTTGCAAGTGACAATTTTATTAACGGAGTGGCTTTATTACTCAATATTGTGGGGTGTTGCTTTGGAGTGTTTTTTGGAATACGTATGATCGTTAAGAAAAATGAATCTTAAATCTTTGGTCTAACTTTTATATAATCTCCTATCAAGACAAAGTAACAGCCTTAGCGGCAATTGAGCGCTCTACGACATGCACTATTCCCCCTGTATAGCATAGAGATTGCTTCGTTCCTCGCAATGACGCAGGATAAACTAAACCACCAAAAAAAGTTTAATAAAATCATTTTTTTATGATTACTTTGAAGGTTAAATTTTTGCAAGGATATAACAAAATAAATGCAGCTTACCCGCTTAGAAATCAAGGGCTTTAAAAGTTTTGGAGATAAGATCACCATTAATTTTAATGAGGGTGTAACTGCTATTGTGGGGCCAAATGGCTGCGGAAAGTCGAATGTGGTTGATGCCATCCGCTGGGTTTTGGGCGAACAAAGCACCCGGATGCTCCGTTCAGAGAAGATGGATAACGTTATTTTTAACGGAACCAAGAGCCGTAAATCGGCCAACCTTGCCGAAGTTTCCCTTACTTTTGATAATACCAAAAACGTACTGCCTACCGATTACTCGCAGGTTACTTTAACCCRCAAACTTTACCGTACCGGCGAAAGTGAGTACCGCCTGAATGATGTGCAATGCCGCCTCAAGGATATTACCGATCTTTTCCTTGATACCGGTATCGGCTCCGACTCCTACTCTATTATTGAATTGCGGATGATCGACGAGATCATTACCAATAAAGAGGGTTCTCGCCGTAACTTGTYTGAAGAAGCATCGGGCATATCAAAATATAAGCTCCGCAAAAAACAAACCTTCAGTAAGCTCAAAGATACCGAGGCTGATCTGGAACGCGTGGAAGACCTGCTTTTCGAGATAGAAAAGAACCTGAAAACGCTGGAGAACCAGGCTAAGAAAACCGAACGTTATTATCGCATTAAAGAGCAGTATAAAACACTCAGTATTATGCTGGCCTCGTTCAGGATCGTGTCGTTCAGCGAATCGCTAAAGAAAATTGAAGACCAGGAGCAAAAGCAAAAAGCCGAAAAAGGAGGCATAGTAGCCCAGATAGATACTTTGGAAGCCAGTCTGCAACAGCAAAAACTGGATAGCATCACCAAAGAAAAAAACCTTTCGGTTCAGCAAAAAACTACCAACGAGTTTGTTTCCAAGATCAGGGCTTATGAAAGTGAGAAAAAGATCAAGAACGAACAGCTCAAATTTCAGCAGGATAAAGAAGCACGGTTGAGCGAAGAGCTGGAGCGCGATAAGAACCAGCTTAACCACGTATTCTATAACATCAAGCGCCTGTCGGAAGAAAAAGCTACAGAGGACGAGACCCTGCAAGCTATCCAGAGCCGGGTAATCGATCTGAAAGAAGCGGTTGATGAGCTCCGCTTGCAGCAATCATCGGCACGTAACGAACTCAATGAACTTACCAATATCAATACACGGTTGCAAAACCAGGCTTACAAAGCCGAGAAGGATATTGATATACTGCAAATACAGCAACAGGCCCTGGAACAGGAAAGCCAGCGCAACATGGAAGATACCACCAATAAAGAGGTGGAGCTTTCGCACTTTAACCAGGTAGTTGCCGAACTGCAGGCCCGCAAGGAAACGCTCGATGATGAATATCAGTTATCACTGGAGGCTGAGAATAAGCTCAAAGAGCAGATTGCTGTTACCGATACCGAGCTTGTAGAGGTAAAGGATACCATTATAAAAGAAAGCCGCAAGCTCGACGCCAGGCAAAACGAATATAACCTCACCAAAAGCATGGTGGATAACCTGGAAGGTTTCCCCGAGTCTATCCGATTTTTGAAAAAGAACACTGACTGGGCCAAAAGCGCGCCGCTGTTTAGTGATGTGTTATTTTGCCGCGAAGAGTTCCGTGTAGCCATTGAAAATTATTTGGAGCCACTGATGAACCACTATGTGGTTGAAAGCTATGACGAGGCTATAAAGGCCATTAATTTGCTTAGCACAGCATCAAGAGGCAGGGCGCATTTTTTCATCCTTGATAATTACAGCGAGGTAGTTACTTCAAATCCTGCTTTTGAAAATGCCGGCGCGGTGTCGGCCTTAAAAGTGATTGAGGTTGATAAGCGTTATACCCTGCTATGTAATCATTTGTTAAAAGATGTTTACCTGGTTGATGATGATAAGGATCAGCAAATTAATAATGCCGCGCTACCCGATGGCGTGGTTTTAATAGGCAAAAGCGGTAAGTTCAATAAATCAAAACATACCATGGCCGGTGGTTCGGTGGGGTTGTTTGAGGGAAAAAGGATCGGTCGGGCTAAAAACCTCGAGAATTTAGCCAAAGAGATCAAGAGCATTGAAAACCTGGTTAATGGGCTAAAAACAAAATCAGACGAGTTACAGAGTAAACTTACCGCCTTAAAGGGATCAACCAAAGCTGCCGAACTGAATGAGCAACAACAGATCCTTAACCGCTTAAATACGGAGTTGATCACGGTTAAAACACGGCAGGAACAGTATCAAACCTTTATTGAGAACAGCCTTAACCGCAAGGACGACATAGCCCGCAAGATCACCACCATTAAGGACGAAATGCTGGCCCTGGAACCGCTGCTGGCCGAATTAAAAACCCAGAAAGAAATACAAAACGACCTGCTGATAGAAAAACAGGCGGCTTTTAATGAGCTGAACGAGTATGTATCGGTACAGTCGAACGCTTTTAACCAGGAAAACATCCGCTTTCATCAGCAGCAAAATAAGGTATCAGGATTAGTAAAAGATCTGGATTACCGCGATACGCAGCAAGAAAGCCTGGAGAGCCGCATAAAGCAAAACAGCGCCGAGTTTGAAAAAGTAAAGATAGCCATACAGGAAAACCTGAAACAGGCCGATAACTCTGATGAAGGCTTGCTGGAAATGTATGAGCAAAAAGAGAACCTGGAAAAGGCCACCCAACAGGCCGAACAGGAATATTACCAATGGCGCGGCATCATTACCGAAAATGAAAACGAGATAACCGCTTTACGCCGTAAAAAAGATAACAGCGAGGTTATTGAGAATGAACTGAGAGAAGAGCGCAATAACCTTAAACTGGAACTGAACGCCCTGAAAGAGCGCCTGTCGGTTGAGTTTAATGTAGATATTGAAGAACTGCCTGAAACGGAAACGCCTGTTGACGAAAGCGAACATGACCTGCGCGAAAAAGCCGAAAAGTTAAAAAGACAGCTGGATGATTTTGGCGCCATTAACCCTATGGCAGTTGAGGCCTATAACGAAATGAATGAGCGCTATACCTTTATCCAGGCACAAAAGAAGGACCTGAGCGAAGCGAAGGCATCGTTACTGGCCACCATACAAGAGATTGACGATACCGCGAAAGAAAAATTCATGACGGCATTTATCATGGTGCGCGAAAACTTTATTAAAGTGTTCCGTTCGCTGTTTAATGATGAGGACTCCTGCGACCTGGTACTAACCGATCCGCAGCACCCACTGGAATCTGATATTGATATTATTGCCAAACCTAAAGGCAAACGCCCCCTATCCATCAACCAGCTTTCGGGCGGCGAAAAAACACTTACTGCAACGGCAATCCTGTTTTCGCTTTACCTGCTTAAACCCGCGCCGTTCTGTATTTTTGACGAGGTTGATGCCCCCCTTGATGATACCAATATTGACAAGTTCAATAACATTATCCGCACCTTCTCCAAAGATTCGCAGTTCATCATCGTATCACATAATAAAAGAACCATAGCCAGCACCGATGTAATATACGGTGTAACTATGGTTGAACAGGGAATATCGCGCGTGGTTCCGGTTGATCTGCGGGAACTTGCCGATTAATAAATTGAAATCGCGTTACTACTTCTTCGCTGGTAATTTGATTAACATCCCGTGAAATGAATGTCTATTTGTTTTTACTGATAAAGCATTTCTTTGCGCAGACGACATAGTTTGGGTAGCATTAGCATCCAGGCTTTGTATCTTCACAGTGGAGCTTGTAGGGTATCTGTTTGATTCAATATAAGTCAAAGCATCTTTTAGTAAACCTTCGTTCTCATCTCCAAAATCTTTGGTCAAATCGTCCGAATCATGTTTCCCGGCATATATACCACCATTTGGCGTTGCCCCCTCAGGAGTCATCCCCGCATAATAGCCACCCTCGTTTGCAGAGTTTTTTGTTTCAAATTGGGGCGTAAATAAATAATAGCCGTTTATGATCAAATTAGATAAAAAGCCTACCGGTTTGCCATAGGTTGTTTCGCCAATAAGCTGAACATCCATTTTAGGCCGCAGGTTATTAATGGTGAGCTCGCTGGCTGATGCGGTGTTACCCGTAACAATAAAGAAAACGCGGTTAACATTTAATGCCCCTTTTTTTGAAAATTTCGCTATCTGATTACTATTGGTTGGTTTAAAAAAGCCAGCGCCAAAATCGCCCAGTTTTGCTTTCAATATAGGGTATTTATCATTTTGCAAATTGGCCGTCCAATAGGTAGTATTCATTACGCTTCCGCTCGCCCCAGATGGAACTAACAAATCCGACAGATATTCGCTGGTTTCAACATAGCCGCCACCATTGTAGCGCAGGTCAACAATTACATCGGTTACCCCTGCGTTTGCAAAGGAGGTAAAAGCCGCATCAAGTTTTGGCTGCGCGTTAGCCAAAGATGTAAAACTGCTAAATACCACATAGCCGGCAACTTTACCATTGCTTAAATTAAAGGTTTTATAGGTAATAACAGGGTTTGTGGTATATACTTTGGTAGTAAGCTCCTTAGTTACAACCGTACCATTGGCCTTTTGTATTTTTAAAGTTATGGTGCTGCCATTATCTACAGCGTTACTTACAAATTTATAACCCGCGTCGTTGGCCGGATCGGCTGTATTAGTAATATAAATGGAATTACCAGAGCTGCCATTAATAGCAGTGATCCGATCACCGCGAACCAGCCCCGCATCATCAGCGGGCGAACCAGCATAAACCAAACTAACCCTGATATCTGTATAGGTATTATAAAAATAGTTAAAACCAAAATCACCCTTTGTGCCATTCAGTTCGCCACTAACAGTCCCATCATCAATAAATGAGTATTTTGAACTCCCCGGGTTAAAATCATCATATTCATAAGGCCTGTTCCCGTTTAACGGATTTTTTGTTAATTGGGTATAACCATCTATTTCGCTGGTAAGCGCGTCAAGGTCACTACTACCTGTATACTGCCTGGGGTTAAAGGCATTATAATCAGGGATCACACTGTTCCAGTAATAATCTTCTTTGGCAAACATATATACTGAATCTTCTGTGAGCTGCAATTTTGTAGGCTTAGTATCATCTGTTTTACCAGGACCTTTATCCTTTTTACAGGCTGATATCATCCCCGCAGAAAGAATCAATATAAAGTAAAATATTTTTTTCATACAACTCAATTTAGATAGTTAACGTTATATAACTAAGTATGTTACAGGCTGATTATAAAAAACTTTCGACGTTGATATAATCTATTCCAACGGCCTCGGCACATAACCTGTCAGTTTCAGAATTTTCAATCATCATGATATCCCGCCTTTGCAAATTATGCTCCTGCATTAACAGGTGTATCACATCAGGTTCGGGTTTTGCGGTGGTTTCTTCGGCAAAATAGCAGGTAAGGTATTTTTCGAGGCCGTGCCACTCAATCTGCTTAATTTTGTTTACTTGTTGTTCTACATTCCCGTTTGTTACAATGAACAACCTTTTCCTGTCAACAACAACTTCTTGTAACAAGGTAAGCATATTTTGATATAATAACAGCTTTAATGGCAGTTTGGCTGTTATGAGCAGGTTATCAAAATTAGCCCTGTATTTTTCGGCGATAGTAAACTTTTCGGCCATACGGTCAAAAACAAACTGCTCTCCTTCTGATACATACGTATCAATCATCAAATTGGTTGTCTCTTTGGCATCAACCAGCTCCGTGTATTCCAACAAATTAGCAAACAGGTAATAAACCTGGTATAAATAATCTTTTTCGGGATAAAGTACGTTATCCAATTCAAAAATGAAAGCACTTTTGCGCTTATCAATATCCTTATAATTCATTTACCTTGGTCAGGATTTTTATATTATACTCATTAAACAATGTTTCGGCCTTTAATAACAGCTGCGTTTCGGGTTCACGAAACAGATAAATAGCCTCAATACCCATATCCAAACATAAAGTTAACATTTCGTGCGTATAGCTTACTGATTTCGGATCGGGCAAACGGATCATTTTACCGGGTTTCAGCATAAAATCGGGCAGGTCCATATGATCGCCCATAACCACATCATCGCTGTTTAACTGGTTTTTGAGTTTATAGGCCAGTGCGGAGTTTGCCGCAGTTATCAATATATTCACTTTTATAAACAGGCTATTGAACAATTAAACCATCTTTCATTAAAACTGTACGGTCCGAAAGATTGGCAAGGTCCTCATTATGGGTAACAATTACAAAGGTTTGGTTAAAATCCTTTCTCAACTTAATAAATAATTCATGAAGTTCAAGCGCGTTCACCGAATCGAGATTGCCTGATGGTTCATCGGCAAATATCAATGATGGGTTGTTGATGAGCGCGCGGGCCACAGCCACCCTTTGCTGTTCGCCACCTGATAGTTCATTTGGCTTATGGTTTACCCTATCTTTTAAACCCAGCAACTCCAACAGTTCTGTGGCTTTTCTTTCGGCCTCGGCACGCCCGGTTCCGGCAATAAACGCTGGTATACACACATTTTCAACAGCAGTAAACTCGGCCAGCAAATGGTGAAACTGAAATATAAAGCCAATTTTACGGTTCCTGAAATCGCTTAAGTTTTTATTGTTCAGCTTGCTCAGTTCCATATTATTGATGAACAGCTGCCCGGAGTCGGGCCTGTCTAAAGTACCTAAAATATTGAGTAATGAGCTTTTGCCGGCACCCGATGCGCCAACAATGGTTACAATTTCGCCCTGCTGTACTTCAAGATCAACACCTTTTAATATTTGCAGCTGCCCGTATGATTTATGAATAGAATTGGCTTTAAGCATTTTACAAAGTTAGTTTTTTTTAGTATCGAGTAGTTAGTATCAAGTATCAAGATTTTTGACAAGCAGGCTTAACAATCAATTGCAGTTGTCTTGATACTCGCTACTCGATACTTCTTCTTAATTGTAAAGACAATGTTAATAATCGTAATACCTTTAAATAAACTCCATTTAGGGTATTATCCTTTGAAACAAAATTGTAGATTTACCGCAAATTCTTCAAAAAACATGAATATTCACGAATATCAGGGCAAAGCCATATTAAAGAGCTTTGGCGTTAGAGTTCAGGAAGGCATTGTTGCCGATACTGTTGAGCAGGCGGCAGAGGCTGCCCTTAAATTGAAAGAAGACCTGGGATCGAGCTGGGTAGTAATAAAGGCACAGATACATGCTGGTGGCCGCGGTAAAGGTGGTGGTGTAAAGCTGGCCAAAAACCTTGACCAGGTAAAGGAAATTGCAGGCAATATTATTGGTATGCAATTGGTTACTCCGCAAACCGGACCGGAAGGTAAAAAAGTAAAAAAAGTGTTAGTAGCCCAGGATGTTTATTATCCCGGCGAAAGCGAAACCAAGGAGTTTTACATGAGTGTATTGCTTGACCGTGCTAAAGGCCGCAACATTATCATGTACAGCACCGAAGGTGGTATGGATATTGAAGAAGTTGCACACTCAACTCCTGAGTTAATATTTAAAGAAGAAATTGATCCTAAGGTTGGTTTGCAGGGTTTCCAAACCCGCAAGATAGCCTTTAACCTGGGCCTGTCGGGCGAGGCGTTTAAGGATATGACCAAATTCATAGCTGCTTTATACAAAGCTTATGAGGCTACCGATTCTTCACAATTCGAGATCAATCCGGTGTTAAAAACATCTGATAATAAAATTTTAGCTGTTGATGCAAAAGTTAACCTGGATGACAATGCATTGTTCCGTCACCCTGATTATGCTGCCATGCGTGATACTGATGAGGAAGATCCAACAGAAGTTGAAGCCAGCAAATCAAACCTTAACTATGTAAAGCTTGACGGTAACGTAGGCTGTATGGTTAACGGCGCAGGTTTGGCTATGGCTACCATGGATATTATAAAACTTGCCGGTGGCGAGCCTGCTAACTTCCTTGACGTTGGCGGTACTGCCAATGCCGAAACTGTTAAAGCAGGTTTTAATATCATCCTGTCTGATCCTAACGTAAAAGCTATCCTGATCAATATTTTTGGTGGTATTGTACGCTGCGACCGTGTTGCCCAGGGTGTAATTGATGCTTACAAAGAGATTGGTAACATTCCGGTTCCAATCATTGTACGTTTACAAGGTACTAATGCAACCGAAGCAAAAGCATTAATTGATAACTCAGGTCTAAAAGTTTACTCGGCTATATTGCTGAAAGAAGCTGCGGAAAGAGTTAAAGAAGTATTGGCGCTGTAAGTAGCCGCATTATATATTGAAAAAGGGGAAGCTTTCACTTCCCCTTTTTTTGTTGCAATTTTTTGTCTGAACCAGGATTAATTTGTCTGAACCAGGATTTTGTCTGAACCGGGATTAAACAGATTTATCAGATTTTTTGGATTTGATTTGTAAAAATCAGAGGAATCCTTTAATCTGTTTAATCCCGGTTCAGACAAAATCATCATCGTAATCACACCAATCAACGGTTTAGCTCATATACGAACTTACATTGCTGTAATCAACATTGGTCACTGTACTATAATCAGGTACAAAAGTACTTTCGCTGCTGATAGCCATATCCAGCTCAAAGCTTGAGGGGTAAGGTGTATTCAGCAGACTGCCTTTAGGTATGTAGGGAAACAGTTCGCCATAGGTTTGTATCTGGCTATGATTTATACGACGATAGATGAACATACGGTGCAGGTCGCAAGGTTTAGTTAGACCTGCCGCGCCAATCATTTGGATGGCGCTGCTTACCGTTTGTTTGTGGAAGTTGGCCACACGTACCTTTTTATCATCAACTACCAGGCCCCGCATCAGATCTTTATTCTGCGTTGCCACACCAGTTGGGCAGGTGTTCATATTGCATTCCAAGGCCTGTATACAGCCCAGGGCAAACATCATTCCGCGGGCGCTGTTGCACATATCAGCTCCTAAGGCAAAGTTCTTCACCAGATCGAAGCCTGTAGCAACCTTGCCCGATGCAATCAGTTTGATATATCTTTTAATATCGAAACCTGTTAATGCATCATAGATAAAGGCCAGCGCCTCGCGCAGGGGCATCCCTACTGAGTTCGAAAACTCCAGGGGAGCGGCTCCTGTACCTCCCTCGCCCCCATCTACCGTAATAAAATCGGGATAGATACCGGTTTTAACCATGGCCTTACATATAGCCAAAAACTCACTTTTATGACCCACGCAAAGTTTAAAGCCTATGGGTTTGCCTCCAGATAATTCACGCAGCTTTTTTATAAACTGCATTAAGCCTATAGGGTTGTTAAAAGCGGTATGGTAAGGAGGTGATACCACATCCTGTCCCATCTCTACCAACCTGATCCTTGCAATTTCGGGTGTAACTTTGGCGGCGGGTAAAATACCGCCATGCCCCGGCTTTGCACCTTGCGACAGTTTTATCTCAATCATTTTTACCTGAGGCAAAACGGCCCGCTGGGCAAAGGCATCATAATCAATGGTACCATCAGGATGGCGGCAGCTAAAATAGCCTGTCCCAATTTGCCAAATGATATCGCCACCCGGTTTCAGGTGATAATCGCTTAAACCACCTTCGCCTGTATTGTGTGCAAAATTATCAAGCTTAGCGCCTCCGTTTAAGGCAAGGATCGCGTTTTCACTGAGTGAACCAAAGCTCATGGCCGATATGTTATAAACACTGGCCATGTAAGGTTGCTTGCAATCAGGTCCGCCTACCTTTACACGTGGTGAAAGATCAAGCTTATGGTGATCAATAGCGGCAATACTATGATTAAGCCACTCGTACCCATCTTCATATACATCAAGCTCGGTACCAAAGGGACGGGTATCATCAACCATTTTTGCCCGCTGATATATTACACTGCGGTTTTGACGATTAAACGGTGTACCGTTGGTATCGCTTTCAATAAAGTACTGGTATATTTTAGGGCGAAGCTCTTCCATTAAAAACCGAAGATGACCAAATACCGGATAATTACGCACTATGCTATGCTTTTTTTGAACCAGGTCATAAAACCCTATAACGTATATGGGCACAATGATCAGGAACGACCATGCCGCCGGTTTCCATATCATAGTCCACGCTATAAGCGCGGCAAAAATGATGATGAATGAGGTGATAAAAAGCTTCTTCATAAATAGATTATTTAATATAAAAATAACTTTTAAAGTTAAACAATAGCGCAATTGTATGGTTAAACTTGTAATCCAATGTCTGCAAATTGTAATTAAATAAAATTAGATGTTTAAACATCTAATTTGTTAGTATATTTGTATCAACAAACAAAATAAAAAAATCATGGCAACAGAAACAGCAACAAAATGGGTTATTGACCCAATGCATTCAGAAGTACAATTTAAAGTAAAACACTTAGTTATCTCAACAGTAAGCGGCTTTTTCAAAAGCTTTGAAGGCGAACTGATAACCGATGGTGATGATTTTGAAAACGCAGAAATTGATTTTTCACTTGACATCAACAGCATTGATACCAACCAAAGCCAACGCGATGAGCACTTGAAATCGGCCGAGTTTTTTGACGCGGAAAAATATCCAAAGATCAGCTTCAAATCAACATCATTAACTAAAACAGATGATGAAGAATATGAGTTGACTGGTGACCTTACTATAAAAGATGTAACCAAACCTGTAAAACTTAATGCTGAGTTTGGCGGTTCGGCAGCTGATTTTTATGGCAACACTAAAGCAGGTTTTGAAATTTCAGGCAAAATTAACCGTAAAGATTTTGGTTTAACCTGGGATGGCGTAACCGAAGCCGGTTCAATTGTAGTAGGCGAAGATATAAAACTGCTTATTAACGTACAGTTTGCTAAACAAGCTTAATTGTTTTAATGCTGTTGCTGTGTTTTAACTTTTAAAATGCCGCTGTTGTTATGCAAGTAACAACACGGCATTATTGAAACACTTAACAGGTTAAAATTTATTATACCAGAAGTCATTTGCTAATAGCAAATGACTTTTTTTATTGTCTGAACCTTGATTTTTCACAATAGTGATTATTTTAATGGAGTTCAAGAGGGCTTCACCGTTAATCAGATTTAAGGATTAACAGGATTTTTTTGTATAAAGGCTGTCATGCTGAGCCTGTCGAAGCATGGTGGGCAGGCCTCTTCGCACAATCCTTCGATAGGATGACAGGCCTTTTATGTTTTTTTAAACCAACTTATAGGTATATTTGTCTTACCCTATTATGCTTATTAAAATATATCCCGAAAACCCCAACCCTAAGGCCATTGAGCAGGTGGTTGAAGTGTTGCGCAAAGGTGGCCTCATCATATACCCTACCGATACCATTTATGGTTTGGGCTGCGATATTACTAATCATAAAGCGATTGAGGCTATCTGCAAGATCAGGAACATCAGGCCCGAAAAAGCTAATTTTTCCTTTATATGTTATGATCTGAGCCATATATCTGATTATATAAAACCGATTGACAATGCTACCTTCAGGGTGCTTAAAAAAGCTTTGCCAGGGCCGTTCACCTTTATATTCAATGCCAGCCACATGGTGCCCAAAATGCTTAGTTCCAATAAAAAAACGGTGGGTATCAGGGTGCCGGATAATGATATAGCCCGCGAAATTGTCAGGGTGCTGGGTAACCCTATCCTTTCAACATCCATAAAAGATGATGACGATATTGTGGAATACTCTACCGATCCCGAACTGATCCACGAGAAATACGAGGATCTGGTGGATATAGTTATAGATGGTGGTTATGGCGATAACGTAGCATCCACCGTTGTAGATTGCACATCAGGCGAGTTTGAAGTGATACGTGAAGGTAAAGGCGAACTGGAGTTGTATTTGTAAACCTATTTCTGCAATTCCTTTGTCATCCTGAGGAACGAAGGATCTATTAGTAAACTTTGCATAAAGCAGAATAGATTCTTCGCTATCGCTCAGAATAACAAATTTTTATTGTTCTTACCCCCTTATTGATTTTACAAATCCCGGTATCTTCTCCATATAATTTTCCTCAGCGAGCAGCTTTACAAATTTGCTGCCTACAATAGCGCCATTGGCATATTCGCAGGCTTTTGTAAAGGTGGCATTGTCTGAAATACCGAAACCGATAATGGCCGGATTTTTCAATTCCATAGCCTTAACCCGTTTGTAATAATCTTCAATATTGTTGGTCAGCTGCAGACTGCCACCGGTAATAGATGATGAAGACAACAGGTAAATAAAACTGTTGCTCAATTCATCAATTTTACGGATACGGTCAGCCGAGGTTTGCGGAGTAACCAGGAATATATTGCTCAGGTTATTATTAATGAAATAGGACGAGTACAATTCTTCATACTCATACATTGGCAGGTCAGGAACTATAATACCATCTACGCCCAGTTCCGCGGCTTTTTTGCAGAAACGTTCCACACCGTACTGTACTATCGGATTAACATATCCCATCAACAATATAGGTATGGTAACGCGTTTACGAAGTTCGGTCAGCTCTTCAAAAAGTTGGTTAAGGGTCATGCCGTTTTCCAGCGCCTGCTCAGAACTGTGCTGGATGGTTGGCCCATCAGCAAYCGGGTCTGAATATGGAAAACCTACCTCCAGGAAATCAACCCCGGCTTTTTCCAAAGCTTCGGCAATATCAACAGTAGTGTTTAAAGCAGGATAACCCGCAGTATAGTATATGGATAACAGGTTATCCTTTTTTGACGCGAAAAGCTGGTTCAGGCGGTTCATTGTAATTGAACTATTAATAGTTAAAATATTTTATATAGGTATCCAGGTCCTTATCGCCCCTGCCCGACAGGCAGATCACTACATTATCGCTCGGATTAAACTTCATTTTTTCAAGTTGTGCCAACGCGTGGGCTGTTTCAATGGCCGGGATAATACCTTCCATTTGCGAGCAAAGCAAACCGGCTTGCAGGGCCTCGTCGTCAGTAATGCTCACGTATTGAGCCCTGTTTATTTTGTACAAGTATGCATGTTGCGGACCAATACCCGGATAATCCAATCCTGCCGAAATAGAGTAAGGTTCAATAACCTGCCCGTCTGGTGTTTGCATCAATATGGTACGGCTACCGTGCAACACCCCTTCGTGACCCAAAAAGGTAGTAGCTGCCGAGTGACCGCTATCTACACCCTTGCCTGCTGCTTCAACGGCTACCAGTTTAACCTGCTCGTCATCTAAAAAGTGATAGAACATGCCCATGGCATTACTGCCACCGCCTACACAGGCCAAAACATATTCAGGCAGCTCTTTACCGGTATGCTCTACCAGTTGTTTTTTTGTTTCTTCTGAAATAACCGACTGGAAACGGGCCACCATGTCAGGATAAGGGTATGGACCAACAAC
Organism: Mucilaginibacter sp. P4_E8; assembly: GCF_056401495.1. NCBI lineage: Bacteria > Pseudomonadati > Bacteroidota > Sphingobacteriia > Sphingobacteriales > Sphingobacteriaceae > Mucilaginibacter > Mucilaginibacter sp. P4_E8. The sequence continues at coordinate 9,080 of NZ_JBFUJG010000070.1, read as the reverse complement.
GGATCCAATGATGTAATGCGTATCAACCGGGTTTGCTATCCAGTCGCGCAGGGCCTCATTAGTGGCATCCTTCAGCGTTTTACTGCCCGAAGATGCTGGTCTAACGGTGGCACCCAACATTTTCATACGAGATACGTTAGGGGCCTGGCGGGCCATATCTATCTCGCCCATGTAAACCACACACTCAATACCCATCAGGGCACATACCGTTGCTGTGGCTACTCCATGCTGACCCGCGCCGGTTTCGGCGATGATGCGTTTTTTTCCTAATCGTTTGGCCAGCAATATCTGCCCAATGGCATTATTGATCTTATGCGAACCGGTATGGTTAAGATCCTCGCGTTTGAAGAATATGTTTGCACCATACTTTTCAGAATATCTTTTGGCGTGGTATAAAGGCGAAGGCCTGCCCACATAGTTTTTCAGCAGGTCATCAAATTCCGCCTTAAATTCAGGATCATTGATAATGCTGATGTATTGCTGCCTTAACTCCTCCACGTTTGGATACAGCATTTCGGGGATGTAGGCGCCGCCAAAATCGCCGTAATAACCATGCTCGTTAACTCCGTATTTCATCTGTAATATTCTGTTTTTTGATGATATCAAATGCTTTTTCCAATTTATCTATATTCTTTACACCCGGTTCTGTTTCAAAACGGCTGTTCAAATCAACCGCGTAAAGCTGCGGGTGACTGATCTTTTTTATCTCATCCAGGTTATCCAGGCTTATCCCGCCCGATAAAAAGAAAGGCACATCAAGCGTATATTTATTTAAAATGTCCCAGTTAAATATTTTGCCCGAACCGCCATACCCGGAGGTTTTGGTATCGAACATAAAATAATCCACATTGTTCGCATAATTATTAAGCTTTCCGAAATCAAAGTCGTTATCAACCCCAAACGCTTTTATAATCTTTACCTTATTTTTGAAAGTACTGCAAAACTCCGGGCTTTCGTCACCATGCAGTTGTACGGTATCAAACCCGTATTTATCAATCAGCAGGTTAATATTATCGACGGTTTCATTTACAAAAACCCCTGTTTTATGTATGGTAGACGGAATTGTTGCCAGTGCATCAGCAGATAAGGCATCAATAAAGCGTGGCGAGCGGCCGTAACATATAAAGCCCATATAGTCCGGCTTTAAGGCGGCTACAGCTTTAATATTCTCAGGCTCCCGTAAACCACAAACTTTTATCTTCATGCTTAGTTCTGCAATAAAACGTCAAAACTATTTAATGCTCTTTTATCAAGCAGTGCTTCTTCGGCTTCATAATAGCAATCGGCAAAGCTTTTTTCAGGATGTATGGTTTTTATGGCCAGTGCAGCGTTTGACAAAACCACATTGTTTTGTGCCAGTGTACCCTTGCCGTTTAATACATCACTAAAAATTTTTGCTGATGCGGCTACAGTATCGCCACCAGCAATGGCAGCAGGATCTAATCTTTCAAAGCCTAAACTTTCCACCGTATTTATCTTTTCGCCCTCGGCCGAAAATGTTTTGAAATCGCAAGTGAGCGAAATTTCGTCGTATCCTTCCAACGCGTTCACTATCGTGTATTTGATGGTTGACTTTTGATACAGATAGGCGTAAACACGGGCAAGTTCCAAATTAAACACACCTACCAACTGGTTATGCGGTTTCGCGGGGTTAACCATGGGCCCCAGCATATTAAAAAATGTTTTCACTCCCAATTCGCGGCGTATGGGCGCTACAGTTTTCATTGCCGGGTGAAACAAGGGAGCATGCAGAAAGCAAATATTTGCCTTATCAATGCCATTCTTCAGCTTATCAGCATCATTGGTGAACTGGTAACCAAGATGTTCCATCACGTTTGATGATCCGCAGCCAGATGACACACCATAGTTACCATGCTTGGCTACTTTATAGCCGGCACCTGCTACCACAAACGAGGCCAGGGTTGATATATTGAAGGTATCTTTTCCGTCGCCGCCCGTACCACACAGGTCAATCAGTTCGTCAGTTTCCAGGTCAATGGGCAGGCAAAGCTCCAGCATAGCATCACGAAAACCTTCCAGTTCCTCAACCGTGATACTGCGCATGCAATAGGCCGTCATGAACGCCGCCATTTGCGAGTTGTTATACTTACCCTGCGCAATGTTTATCAAAATATTTTTTGACTGTTCCCTGCTAAAGGTTTTGTGTTCAAAAAGATGATTTAATATCTGTTTCATATGCCCCCCTGCCCCCTAAAGGGGGTTGTTTGATTTACATTATTATAATTTATCCCCCCGTTAATCACTCCCCCTTTAGGGGGTCGGGGGGCATAAAAAAAGGGTTACCGTATGGCAACCCTTCTGAATATTATTTTAAAAAACAAAAACGGAATTGCCTCACGATTAATCGTTAAGCCACCACCAGTTATTGTTTAATACTATCATTTTCATTTGTGCCACAAATATGGAAATAGTTTTTACTAAAAGCAAACAGAATGATAAATTTACGCAAAAGCCGAAAAACTTACATTTAAAATGTCTATACACAAAGAAAAAATAAATCCTGAGGATGACCTTGGTTTTGGTACACAACCAGTTATGAAAAGCCAACCTGTTATTAATAAGGATGGCACCATCAATGTAAAACGTACCGGGCTCTCTATTTTCAGCACATCAAATAGCTACCATTCCCTGATCACCATGAGCTGGACAAAGTTCTGGGCGGTAGTTTTAAGCGGATATATGGTAGCTAATATCTTTTTCGCGTTTATATATGTTTCACTCGGAACCGATAGCCTTGACGGAAAAAGTGGTGTTACTTTGTTCGACCATTTTATGGATGCCTTCTTCTTTTCGGCACAAACCATATCTACCGTTGGTTACGGGCATATCAGTCCGCAGGGAATGGCAGCCAATAGCGTTGCCGCTTTTGAGTCGATGATGGGTTTACTAGCCTTTGCTTTGGCTACCGGCTTGCTTTACGGACGTTTTTCAAGACCATCGGCAAAAATATTATACAGCAAAAACATATTGATAGCTCCATACCGGGGTGGGCGCGGCATCATGTTCAGGCTGGCAAACCAGAGGCGCAACATATTGATAGACCTGGAAATGGAGGTCGTATTCTCCTACAACGAAGAGGTAAACGGAAAAACTGAACGTAAGTTTTTTCAACTGGAACTGGAAAGGAAGCGGGTAAGTATATTAACCCTGAGCTGGACCGTTGTACATCCGCTTGATGAAAACAGTCCGATCAAAGACATAACCCCCCAAGAACTGGAAAAAGCACAAGCTGGGTTCTCGGTGGTATTAAAAACTTTTGATGATACGTTTTCGCAAACCGTTCATTCACGTACCACTTACCAACATGACGATCTGGTATGGAGCGCCAAATTTAAACCAGCTTTTGAAAGGGATGAGGACGGCCGCGTTGTTTTGGACCTGAGTAAGATAAGTGACCATGAGGTGATTGGTTGAAATTTGTCTGAACCGGGATTTTTAGGATTAAGGGATTATCAAGATTTTTTATTAATCGTAGTATAATGGATCAAGAAATGAATTTTTTCAAATTTAAAATCACAAATAAAATTCATGATTTGGCCTTTCTGAAGAGATTGAAAATTGGTGCTAAAAAAATTAAATTAACTAAGGAATTAGAAATTGAACCATTTACTAATTTTTCATTGCCATTTCAATCTGAATACTGGTATATTAAATATATGCTTTTGAAAAATAAAAGTTTATGCTTAAATGAAGGTGATTTTGAAAGCTTTTATACTGAAGATTCTCTCAATATAATTTGGTTAAGTGTAACAGATGAAGAAAGTTTTAATTTGGATTGCACTGATGGCACATGGTATCTTAATATCGCAGAAGATGCTATTACAACAAATGAATATTTTAAAAATCTTACCTTAATATTAGCCTAACTATTTACAGTCTCCCCCGTTGGTGCACGCTTATGACGTGTACCCCACTGACAGGTAAATGCCAGATAATCTCTGTAATACAACCGCACGCAACCGTCCGCTTATGAACGGCTGGAGAAACAACGAAACTGATAAAATATTATTAATCAATTAATTAAAAAACTGGCATGGTTTTGTAATACCATAAGTTCAATAACATACTGGTACCATGCTTAAAAACTACGTTAAAACTGCCTGGAGAAATTTATTTCGCAACAAATTCTATTCATTTATTAATATTGCCGGACTTACTGCCGGGCTGGCCATTGGTATACTGATTTTGCTTTGGGTACAGGACGAGTTAAGTTTTGATGGCTTCCATAAAAACGCCGATAACATTTACCGCGTAGAACTTTTTGGCGGCACAGGCGCCAGTAAACAGATCTGGGAAAGTACAGTGGCCCCCATAGGTCAGTTGGCTAAACAGGAACTCACTGAGGTGCAGGACCAGGTGCGCATAACCCCCAACTGGTATTTCTCGCTATATAAATACAAGGAAAAAGTTTTCGGCGAGCAAAATGTAGTCTTTGCCGATCCTTCCCTGTTCAACATCTTTGATTTTCCGCTGGTGGAGGGCAATACCGCAAAGCCTTTTGTAAGTGATAACTCTGTTGTTATCACCAAAAAAACAGCGCGAAAATATTTTGGTACCGATGATGCCATTGGTAAAGTACTCGTGGCCGATGGTAAGGAAAACTTTACGGTAAGCGGAGTTATTGACGATTTCCCGCTTAACTCCAGCATCAACTTTGATATGATTATGCCCATGAGTTACCAGGTTAAATCTATACTGGTAAACAGCAAGATGGATGTGAACACCGATTTTAGCAATTATAATTATCAAACCTATTTTAAAGTAAAACCAGGCACATCATTAAAAAAACTCTCGGCCGATCTGTTTAACATACACATTAAGCACCGCGCCGAAGATACCGATGCCGAATACCTGCTGCTGCCCATCAATAAAATGCACCTGTACAATGCCGATGGTACCGATCGCGGCATCCAAACGGTGCGCATTTTTATCATCATAGCCCTGGTTATTTTATTAATAGCCTGCATCAATTATGTAAACCTTTCAACAGCGCGCTCGTTGCTGCGCGCCAAAGAGATCAGCATGCGTAAAATTATAGGGGCGGGCAAAATGCAGCTGTTTATACAGTTCCTGGCCGAGACAGCCCTACTGTTCCTCATCGCCACGCTATTTGCACTGTTCGCCATTTACCTGCTGATGCCGGTATTTAACCAACTGGCCGGTAAGCAACTGGTGTTTAACCTGCTCAATCCACACATCTGGCTCATTATAACCATCACAGTAATAGCTACACTGGCCTTATCCAGCATTTACCCGGCCATGCTGTTATCATCCTTCGAGCCTTTAAAAGCCCTGAAGGGCAAAATAAACGGCAGCATTGGCGATGCCCTTTTCCGTAAAATACTGGTGGTGGTGCAGTTTACCTTTTCGGTAGTACTTATTGTGAGCACTTTGGTTATTACCCAGCAACTCAAATACATCCAATCAAAAAATTTAGGGTATGATAAAAGCCACGTTTTTGGTGTCTGGATGCGGGATGCCTCAAGACATTACGATGCCGTAAAGGCCGAGCTTTTGAAGCAACCCGGCGTAGAGGGCGTAACCCGGGCAACCGGCAACATAATCAACAGCGGCATGATCTCGGGCGATAATTCATGGGAAGGCAAAGCACCGGGCCAAACCTTTATCCTGCACCCCATGGGGATAGATAAGGATTTCATCCAGTTTTTTAAGCTCAAAATGCAGCAAGGCAGCAGCTTTAGCGGTGCCGTAGCCGATTCGACCCATTTTATACTTAATGAAGCCGCCGTAAGGGAGATCGGCATGAAAAACCCTATCGGTAAGCATTTTCGTTTCCAAAAAACAAACGGCACCATCATCGGCGTAATTAAAGACTTTCATTTTGCCAGCCTGCGTGAAAAAATTGCACCCGCCATTTTCTTTTATCGCCCGGCCGTTTACCAAACCATGTATATAAAAACCAGCACCAATAATGCGGCCACAGCCATAGCCGCGGCGGGTAGCCAGTTTAAACAATACAACGGCGAATTCCCTTTTTCTTATAACTTCCTTGACGAAATATTCAACAACCTTTACCAGGGCGAACAGCGCGAAGGCACCCTGTTTAACTATTTTGCAGGCATGGCCATACTGATATCATGCCTTGGCCTGTTGGGCCTGGCGGCCTACACCGCCCAGGTACGCACCCGCGAAATTGGTGTGCGCAAGGTATTGGGTGCATCGGTTACAGGCGTTATTGGCCTGTTGGCTAAGGATTTCATCAAACTGGTATTCATCGCCATTGTTGTAGCTACCCCCATAGCCTGGTACGCCATGAACAACTGGTTGGATGCCTTTGCCTACCGCATACCCATCCACTGGACGGTTTTTGTACTGGCCGCAGGTATAGCCATCGTTATCGCATTTGCTACCATCAGCTTCCAATCCATCAAAGCAGCGATGGCCAACCCGGTGAAAAGTTTAAGGAGCGAGTAGGGAATGTATTAAGCGTAGTCAGACTACAGTGAAGAGAATTATAAGCTATTTCAGCAACGGGTTCTTTTCTTTAGCGAATACGTTATACACCATTTTATCTAAAAAGGCGGGTAAAAATTTGCTGAGCGCTACGGTGAGTTTTCCCTGGCTGGTCATGATGAGGGTGCGGGAGCGATTTTCAACACCGTTAAGTATAATATTAGCTACTTCATCACTGGTCATCATTTTCTCTTCGTGCATGGAGCTTTCGCCTTGCTGGCTGCCATCTTTTGCCAGTGCGGTATTACGGATGTTTGACGCGGTAAAACCAGGACAGGCGGTTAATATATGTACACCGGTTTTTAAATTTTCAACCCGCAGGGAATCTAAAAAACCATTCATTGCGAATTTGGAAGCCGAGTAGCCTGTGCGGCCGGGCAAGCCTTTATAACCCGCGATAGATGATACACCAACAATACTGCCTTTGGTTTTAATGATCTCGGGCAGGGCATATTTGGTGCAGTATACGGCACCCCAAAAATTAACATCCATGAGGCTCTTTAATACCTTAAGGTCTACATCATTAAACAGCGCCCGCATGGATATGCCTGCGTTGTTGATCAGCACATCAATTTTACCAAAGGTTGTAAGGGCTTGTTTTATCAAATGCGCGCATTCCTCTTCAATAGCCACATCACATTGTACGGCCAAAGCCTTAACATTATATTGTTTTTCAAGATCAGCGGCTATTTCGCAAAGGGTAACGTACTGGCGGGCGGCCAAAACAACATTTGCACCGCGTTTGGCGCATTCAATAGCTAATGATTTGCCGATACCTGATGATGCACCGGTGATGATAATGATCTTGTTATTCAACTTCATACGATGGAGGATAGAGCTGCGGGATGCCCTCCATTTTTATTTCGGGCACCTTAAATAAGTATTTCGTGGCGAAGATAATCATCGCGCCATAAAATTCCCTGATATAAGTGAAGCTAAATTTAGCCCTGCCACGTGTGTTAAAGTTGATAATATATGTTTTGGGGAAGTAATAATTTTTAAACCCGGTAAGCCTAACGCGGTACGACAGATCAATATCATATCCGTAAATATGGAAACGCTCATCAAGCAGCCCGGCATGGTTTAAGGCCTCTTTCCGGTACAGCATAAAAGCACCGTTCAGCACATCGGTTTCTGAGGTCTGGAATTCCTCAACCCAGTCCTTACGTTGTACATCAGTTAAGCGCGATTTTGAAAAATACCTGGCCAGGCCTGTCAGTTTAAAAAATATTGCCCAGGGTTTGGTAAAGCCATGTTTTGACTCTTTCAGAAACCGGCCTTCGGGTGTTATCATGCGCACGCCAAGCCCGCCGGCATCGGTATGCATATCCATAAACTCCAGGGAACGTTCAATGGTTTTTTTGCCTGTAATAGTATCCGCATTGACCATTAAAACATACTCTCCTGTGGTGAGTTTCAAAGCCTGGTTGTATGCCTTGGCTATACCCTCGTTTTTGGTATTAGTTATCACGCTTACCTCCGGAAATTCATCCTTAAGCATAGCCAATGATTTATCAGTCGACCCATTATCAACCACAAAAACCTCATTACTGATATCCTGGGCGGCCCTTACAACAGAGTTGAGCGCCAGCCTGAGCATATCACAGGTATTGTAATTAACAAGAATGACCGATAGTTTCATTTTTACTTTGTAAGTGAATTTTCATAAGGAACACGTGTAGCGATAGATCGCCCTAAAGTGATCTCATCTACGTACTCCAATTCACCTCCAAAAGCTATGCCACGGGCAATGGTTGATATGGTTATATTGAAATTTTTTACTCTTTTGTGAAGATAGAACAAAGTGGTGTCGCCCTCCATGGTTGCGCTAAGAGCAAAAATGATCTCTTTGGTTTCATTTGCCTTCAACCGTTCCACTAAAGTGTCTACCTGCAGATCTGACGGACCAATGCCGTCCATGGGTGAAATAAGCCCGCCAAGTACATGATAAACGCCATTATATTGATTGGTATTTTCAATGGCCATCACATCGCGGGTGTCCTCTACCACGCAAATGGTACTACGGTCGCGCTTGTGAGATGTACATATTTCGCAAACCGACTGATCAGAAATATTATGGCAAACGCTGCAGAATTGAATCTCGTTGCGCAGCTTACTGATGGTGCTGCTAAAGCGTTCCACCTCCAGCTTATCCTGGTTTAATAAGTGCAACACCAGGCGCAAAGCAGTTTTTTGTCCTACTCCCGGCAGTTTAGCAAACTCCGCTACGGCATTCTCCAGCAACTTGGACGAAAAGTTCATTGTGCGAAGTTAATGAATAGTAAGGAAAGTTTTAAAGTGTGTATAGTCCGAAAGATTTTCTTCACCTCCCACCGCGCGTCATTGCCTTTAGATTAGCTTCAACAAAATAATATAGGTTATTATTATTGTTGAAGCTTTCTTTTTGCTTCTTTTTCTTTGTTAATAACCTTGATTTTTGTGGAAAAAGTTAACAACGGTAAGGGTTCATTATCGTCATTGCCAGGCTTAAAGGCCTATGCCTCGATTAAATCCCTTACCGCTTGTTTTAAACTGTGACATCAAATAGAAATTAGAGTTTGGAAGGCTCATTAGTAAGGTATTGA
>NZ_JBFUJG010000069.1:0-27980 GCF_056401495.1 Mucilaginibacter sp. P4_E8 | reverse complement strand
ATAGTATGTTATTCACCTTTGATACGATCACATTGACAGATGTATCCTTCGTTACATAATCAATAGCCTGCAGATTAAGACCTTTAAGTACGAGGTCATGATCAGAAAAGGACGTTAAAAAAATAAAAGGAATATCCTTATAAGCGGCATCGAGCATGAGATGCGTACGGAACTCCAGTCCATTCATTTTCAACATCTCATAGTCTGAGATTATGATATCGGGCGTAGGTATTGTATGCAGTAATTCGAGGGCTTCTTCTGCTGATTGAGCTGTTATATACTCAAATCCCGCTTTTTTAAATACCTGCCCCACCAGCTTCAGAAAAAGCGGATCATCGTCAACAAGTAATATTTTCTTAATCTGATTAATGGCCATGTTTACTATAAAATGATCTGATCAGCATATATATACCCGAAAAAATAATACCTAACGAAATCAGGTCCATTAGTGTTATGCCATCGTCCTGATTAAAATAAAAGATGGTAAACATTTCAAAATCCGGGGGAGCGGGCATAATGATCATGGCCAAACCCAGGGTAATCATCACGATACCCGTGATCATCAAAATCCACTTGTTCGCTCTTTTAGCTTTTAAATAGCTGCTTGAAATGTTACTGTCGATCTTATTGGATAAAAGCAACATGCTAAACTCATCCAGTAACTCGGTCCTTGAAATGTTATCCTTGCTGTCGATGGCCTTAAAAGCATCAATTGCCTTCGAATTTAATGATTTATCGTCAATAGCCTGGTTAAACCGTCGTTGAAATTGTTTAACTGTTTCGCTATCAAATTGATACCTGGCAAGCATATCTATCAACTCATCCAGCTTTTCTTCAACCGCCAGTTCCTTTTCAGCAATGCTTTGCAAACCTGATATATCTTTCCGCTTATTTGCTTTGATTCTCAATTTTAATTAATAATTTCAACAAAACAGGGGCATCAGGAGCTTTGTTTTTTTTCAACTTTTATTTACATGAAGCCAGTTTCCATCATTACGGTTAATTTCAATCAAGGTTACGTTACACAGGCGCTTTTATCATCAATTGACTTAACAAATAATTATTCCCCTGTTGAAATTATTGTGGTTGATAACGGCAGCGCGGTAAATAGTGTTCCAGAATGGACTATAAAATACCCGCATATTAAATTTATCCGCTCGGACGAAAATCTGGGTTTTGCCGGAGGGAACAACCTTGGCATAAAAGAAGCCGCCGGCGACTATCTTTTCCTGGTTAATAACGATACGGTGTTTACACCGGGGCTTATAGAAACATTGGTAAATACGCTTGAAAGTAATCCGCGCATCGGAATGGTATCGCCTAAGATCAGGTATTTTGACCAGCCCGATATGCTGCAGTATATGGGGTTTACATCAATGAACTATTTTACAGCGCGAAACCATTGTATAGGCCAGTTTGAAGTAGATCAAGGGCAGTACGATCAGTTAACCGGCCCCACGGGCTATGCACATGGCGCTGCCATGATGATCAGAAAAGAATGCGTTGAAAAAGCCGGTCTTATGGCCGAAAATTTCTTTTTATATTATGAGGAAATGGATTGGTGCGACCGTATCAAAAAGGCGGGCTATGAAATATGGCTGGTTAGCGGCGCGCTCATCTATCACAAAGAATCGGTTTCAGTGGGGAAGGCCAGTACATTAAAAGAGTATTTTATGAACAGGAACAGGATTCTGTTTATCCGCAGGAATRCACCTTTATATGCCAGGATTATATTTTATTTATATTTTTTTACCATTGTTGTATCCCGCAACCTGTTAAAATACGTACAAATGGGACGTACTGATTTCATTAAGTGGCTATTCAGGGCAATTTGGTGGAATATGACTAACAACAGGAACAGTAAAAATTTGGGGTATCCCATCAAAAAAATATGATCATCACATTCTGGGTAGGTTTATTTATCATTTTTTATGCGTTTCTTGGATACGGTATTCTACTCTTTATTTTGATAAAGATTAAACGTATGATAAGCGGAAAACCCGTTATCCCCCAAGTGGTAAACCTGCCAACTTGCACGCTAATTGTGGCAGCTTATAACGAGGAATCGGTTATAGAGGAAAAAATCAAAAACAGCATAGACCTCATTTACCCCGAAAACAAGTTAAAGTTTATTTTTATAACTGACGGCTCTACTGATAAAACAGCGGATATGGTGGCAAAATACCCGCAGATCAAACACATGCATTCGGCAGCACGTATGGGAAAAATGGCGGCCGTACACCGTGCGGTGGCCGCTGTAGATACGGATGTCATCGTTTTTACCGATGCCAATACTTTTCTAAATACTGAAGCCATCGTAAATATCTGCAGGCATTATGCCAACCCGAAAGTTGGAGCTGTTGCTGGTGAAAAGCGGGTACACATTTCTGAAAATGCCGATGCCACTGCCGGCGAAGGATTTTATTGGAAATATGAATCCAGATTAAAAATATGGGATTCCGAACTTTACTCGGTTGTAGGTGCCGCTGGCGAACTGTTTAGTGTACGAACAGCCTTGTACCAGCCGGTTCCGTCAAATGCCATCATTGACGACTTTATGATCTCCATGTTGATAGCTAAAAAAGGCTATAAAATTATATACGAACCCGATGCCTACGCACTTGAAACTGCCTCAGAAGATATCGGGGAAGAGATGAAGCGCAAGGTGCGGATTGCGGCGGGCGGCCTGCAATCCATCATCTGGTTAAAAAGCCTGCTTTTGCCATTTAAGCTGCCGGTGCTGTCACTCCAGTATATAAGCCACCGGGTACTGCGGTGGACGGTGGTGCCATTCCTGATGATATTGGTACTGCTGTTAAATATTTTAATTGTGGCGGCTGGTGGCAGTCCGTTTATCTTTCAGCTCATATTGTGTTTGCAGCTGGCATTTTACAGCATGTCCTTATTTGGATGGCTGCTGGAAACGCGACAGGTAAAAGTTAAAATACTCTTTATCCCCTTTTACTTCTGCATGATGAATTATGCAGTGATCAGGGGAATATTCCGTTTTGCAGCCGGCAGACAAAGCGCTGTATGGGATAAGGCAAAAAGGAAATAAATGTTATATATAAAACCATGTCGCTGAAAGAGAAAATAAAAGGCAATCCCGATTTAAAAAAACTGGTTCACTGGATGCTGATCGCACCGGGTGAGGCAAGGCCCCGCCTGTGGGTAAGGCTGTTTCTTAATCCGTTTATACACCACTACGGTAAAGGCTCAAAGGTCAGATACCGGACCCGTATGGACGTGCTGCCTTTTAACAAGTTCAGTCTGGGAAAGGGATCAACTATTGAAAGTTTTTCCACTGTCAATAACGGTGTTGGTGATGTCATTATCGGTGATGGTACGCTTATCGGCATGAGCAATGTTATCATTGGGCCGGTTAATATCGGCAATAACGTAATTTTAGCGCAGAATATCGTAGTTAGCGGCCTCAATCATGAATACAGAAATACGGATATTGCCATAAAGGATCAAAAAATCATAATGGCCACCATAACCATTGAGGACGATTGCTGGATTGCAGCCAATGCAGTTATCACAGCCGGTGTAACCATTGGTAAACACAGCGTTGTTGGCGGAGGTGCAGTAATTACCAGCGATGTGCCTGCCTACTCCGTAGCTGTGGGTAACCCGGCCAGGATAATTAAAAGATTTGATTTTGAAATGGGCAGCTGGATATCCGTCAAATAGTACGCTTAAATAAATTAAATATGCCGTTTTTGCCGCATCGCAAGTGAAAAACGCTTTTGCTGACTGGTTTAAAAGTTAAATAGGCGTTTAAGTCTTTTCCCGACAGCTTTCCAGAGGCCACCATCAATTTGCAGGCGCCTGTCCGTTGTCCATACAACTGCGTTGGCTTTGCTTACCCTGTGCATTTTGCCAAAGCCCTTATCTGTTAGTTTCAAAGCCAGAAAACCGTCTTCATTAGTTCCGGGTGGATGGTTAAAACCATCAACCTGCAATCCCTGCTCACGCCTAAAACCCGAGTTAAAGCCATAAACATTTACCGCCTCGCTTTTTTTAAATTTATTGTAAAGTCTTGTCAGGTCTGCAAGCATCTCATAAAAATAATAAGTGACCCTGCCGGTGCTGCCGATAGGAATAAAAGAAAATGTTCCGTAGGTAATAGCTACCTTGTTGTTATCCAGCGGCTTGACCATCTCCTCTATCCAATCCTTCGGGTATATGGTATCGGCGTCTGCATTTAATATATATTTACCTTTGGCCTTTGCCAAACCAGCGTTACGCGCCGGGGTAATACCTTGTGTTGTTTCCAGGATGCAGGTTACGCCGCAGGCTTCGGCCAGCGCTCCTGTACTATCGGCGGAGTTGTTATTGACCACAATGATTTCAACCCCCCTGTCAGTGATATTATTACAGAGCGATGCCAGTACAGGCACTATATTTTCCTCTTCGTTATAGGCAGGCATTACAACGGATATCTCCGGCTCATCTTTTACCAGTTTTTTTTGGTAAGCTGCTTTAATCTGCTCAAGAACTATAGGCTCGCGGCTGTTATTTTGAAGATAATCACTAATATATTTTGGAATAAAAACCGGCTTCATGAGGGTGCGTTAGTTAAAATAATACGTCAATCAACATATTACGCCTATACGAATATTGTAGTAGCTATGTTTTAGTTATTTCGCGTAAATGGACTTTGTTTTGAAATAAGCACATGAATTGCTTCAGTTTATTAATAAATGCTGTCGCCCCGAATAGGCGTCCTGCTGTCCTTGTCCATTTAGGATCAACAGGTGGTATGTTTTAAAATACAATTATTTTATACTCACTATCAATAACTTGCGATTTATTTTATATTTTTATAGAACTATGTATTGCATAATACTATACAAAACAAGTATCTTTATTTGAGTTTTAAACCTATTAAAGTCAAAATCATGAAATCAACCCTCCTTGCACTTTTACTGCTGGTAGCCGGCAGTAGTGTATGCCTCGCGCAATGCGACCAAAAATTGAGTCTCACATCTTCAAAAACCGATCACCTTGATGCCAGCGGTAATTTAGAGCGGACCGTAGATGAGCAAACAGTAATTGAAATAAGTAAATCAAACATCTCTGTTATAATTGAGAACGGAAAACAAACACTTACAGGGGTTGTAAAATCAAATATCTGCAACTGGAAAACACCATTTAAAGAGGGAAAAACAATTATTAATAATACCCTTAGTGACGAAGATGGTGATGGTGAAAAGGATTATACACTTACCATTGAAGGAAAAAATGGAAAAGTTACCTTGCTTGTAGAAAGCACGCAAAGGCCCGATAAAAAGTTAAGATTGCTAATAGATAAGTTTGAAGAAGGAAAATAATTATCACGCACACCTGTTAAAATAAAGCACTGTAACTTACATGTAATTGTAAGTACGGTGCTTTTAAGTTAAACTAACTCCCGGCAAAGCAGGTGCTTGCAGCGCTATTTAATTCAATTTAAATGTAATATTTGCTGGTATGTGCGCATGTATCTAAGTTAAACGTGATTAAATCATATTTTTCTTGCATAAATAAAAATTAATGCGATACTTTGCACAAAATTTAAAAACACAGTAATACCTCAAAAAATGAATCAACAAAGCTTAAATAAGCCTGCAATAAGAGCAACATTTGCTCCGGCTGCCGCTGCTTTGGTTTCAACTGTTTTTTTATGCTGCCCTCCCCGACGAAGGCCCTATATGCCACGGGTTTGAATTAATTTCCTGTCCTGAACCCCTCAAAAAGAAAGCTTTTAAACTTCTTTTTAAAAAAACCATCTAATTATTAAGGCTATTAAGCCAATTAATTTAACGGTAATATCTATTTCAATGACCATACAAGATTTTGATATTAAGGTTGCTACAGCCCAGCATGTAGATTATGCCCCCCAGATATGTGACGAAATGGCCGAGTCGGCAAAGGCCCGAGGCACGGGTATCGCACAACGTTCGCCTGAATATGTGGCCAACAAAATGCTGGAAGGAAAGGCGGTTATTGCCTTGCATAAAGACGGTACCTGGGCCGGTTTCTGCTACATTGAAACGTGGAGCCATGGCGATTTTGTGGCCAATTCGGGCCTCATTGTTAATCCCCAGTTTCGTAAGGCGGGCTTAGCTAAAGCCATTAAACACAAGATATTTCAGCTTTCACGTACTAAGTATCCTGATGCCAAAATTTTTGGTTTAACCACCGGATTGGCTGTAATGAAGATCAATTCAGAACTCGGTTATGAACCGGTAACCTACTCTGAACTTACCCAGGACGAAAACTTTTGGGCAGGCTGCAAAAGTTGTGTTAACTATGATATATTAACCAGCAAGGAGCGTAAAAACTGCATGTGCACCGCCATGCTGTTTGATCCGGCCGAAAAACAAAAACAGGACGAAGAAAAAATGAAAAGGATAACGCACAAGGCTACCCTGCTTGAGCGTATTGAAAATGCCATAAAAAAGCGTATTGGCCAAGCTGAAAGCTAAAGGCAGAAAGCCTAAAGCAAAATAATTTTAAAGAAACAAGTACACATAAATTGAAAAGAAAAGCTTTAAGCCTTACGCTTTTAGCTTTAAGCTCAAAAAAAGATGAAGAAAAAAGTAGTATTAGCCTATAGCGGAGGATTAGACACCTCATTTTGCTGTATATATTTAACACAGGACCTGGGTTACGAAGTTCATTCTGTTATTGTAAATACAGGTGGCTTTAGTGATGAAGAATTAAAAGGTGTTGAAGAACGCGCCTACAAAATGGGCGTTACATCACACCACGTGGTTGACGAAACAACAAACTTTTACAATACCTGTGTACGCTTTTTAATTTATGGTAACGTTTTAAAAAACAACACCTATCCCCTTTCAGTAAGTGCCGAGCGTGTAAGCCAGGCTACTGCTATTGCAAATTATGCTAAAGAAATAGGTGCCGAATATGTAGCGCATGGCAGTACCGGTGCAGGTAACGATCAGGTGCGTTTTGATATGATCTTCAATATTCTTGTTCCCGAAGTTCAGATCATCACCCCTATCCGTGACCTGAAACTGAGCCGTGAGGAAGAGATCGATTACCTGAAAAAACATGGTGTGGATATGAACTTTGAAAAAGCAAAGTATTCTATCAACAAAGGTATCTGGGGAACTTCAGTTGGTGGTAAAGAAACCCTTACCTCAAACTTAGGTTTACCAGAAGAGGCATGGCCTACCCAGGTTACCGAATCTGAAGTAAAAAACCTTGAACTTGTTTTTGAAAAAGGTGAGCTCATTGGTATTGATCAGGAAAGATACGATCATCCAACCAAAGCTATACAGGCACTGCAGGCCATTGCCCAACCCTATGGTATTGGCCGTGACATTCATGTAGGCGATACTATCATTGGTATTAAGGGCCGTGTAGGCTTTGAAGCCGCCGCGCCAATGGTGATCATCAAAGCTCACCATACCTTAGAGAAACATGTGCTTACCAAATGGCAGTTATCATGGAAAGATCAGCTTTCTGCATTTTATGGCAACTGGCTGCATGAAGGTCAGTTTCATGACCCTATTATGCGCAACATAGAGGCATTTTTAACCGACACACAACAAAATGTAAGCGGCAAGGTATTTGTGCAACTGCATCCATACCGTTTCCAGGTGATCGGTATTGAGTCTGATCACGATCTGATGTCGAACAAGTTTGGCAGCTATGGCGAAATGAATAATGCATGGTCGGGCGAAGATGTTAAAGGCTTCTCTAAAATATTTGGCAACCAGGTAATGATCTATCATAAAGTTAATAACCCCAATCAAAATGATTAATAAAGCTTTCTCAAAGGGTAACTGTTTAAAACACTACAACTGGGGCGACGATTGTCATGGCTGGACTTTTATTGATACCGAAGCCCTATCAGTTAAACAGGAATTAATGCCGCCTGATACGGCAGAACAGTTACACTATCACGAAAAAGCTACGCAGGTATTCTTCATTTTAAAAGGAAGAGCTACTTTCTCTATTGATGGCAACATCACGGAGTTAAAACCAGAGCAGGGCATTGAGATCTTGCCCGGTCAAAAGCACTTCATCAGTAATAATGACCGTAGCGACCTGGAGTTTATTTTATACTCTTATCCATCTACAAACAATGACAGGATCGAAATTAAATAAAGTACGCGCCGGCATCATTGGCGGCGCCGGATATACCGGGGGCGAAATGTTGCGTATACTGATCAATCACCCTGATGTGGAGATTGTTTTTGTACATAGCAACAGCAATACCGGCAACCATATTTACGAGGTACATACCGACCTTTTTGGCGATACCAACCTCCGCTTTACCGGCGAGCTTTCCTTCGCTATTGATGTGCTTTTTCTGTGCGTTGGCCACGGTGATGCTAAAAAATTCCTGGAGTCAAATAATATCCCTGATCACATTAAGATCATTGATCTGAGCCAGGATTTTAGGTTAAGCCAAAATTCAAAATTTAAAAGCAAAAACTTTGTTTACGGACTGCCTGAATTAAACAGGGAAGCTATCAAAACAGCCGATAATATTGCCAATCCGGGTTGTTTTGCTACTTGTTTACAGTTGGGTTTATTGCCACTTGCAGCTAAAGGGTTATTAAATAACGAGGTTCATGTTGCAGCAACAACCGGCTCAACCGGCGCAGGCCAAAGTCTGGCAGCTACTTCCCACTTTACCTGGCGAAATGATAACCTATCTGTCTATAAGGCTTTTAATCATCAGCACTTGAATGAGATAGGCCAGTCATTAAAGCAGTTACAAGCTGGTTTCAGTAAAGCGATAAATTTTATCCCTTATCGTGGTGATTTTACACGCGGCATTATAGCTTCTATATATACCGACGGTGACCTGAGTGCCGAAGCTGCACTTAAGCTTTACCAGGATTATTATGCCGGCGATCCGTTTACACACGTAACCGATCGAAACATAGATTTAAAGCAGATTGTAAATACCAATAAATGCTTTTTGCAGGTTACCAAACACGAAGGCAAAATATTAATAATAAGCATCTTAGATAATTTACTGAAAGGAGCATCAGGCCAGGCAGTTCAAAATATGAACCTGCTATTTGGCCTGGATGAACGAGCCGGGCTGCGATTGAAGGCCACTGGATTTTAGCTTAAAGCAGAAAGCTCAAAGCCTAAAGCCGCAGCAACTGATAAATAATGAGGGATTATAAGAAATACGAAGTATGGAAAAAGGCACATGAACTTAATATGTTTGTTTACTTGACCCTACTTCCAAAATTCCCTAAAAGTGAACAATATGATTTAATGAGCCAAACAAAGCGTGCCTCCTACTCTATTCCACTTAATATAGTTGAAGGATGTGGAAGAAATACAGAACGTGATTTTGCTCATTTTTTAGATCAGGCGTTAGGCTCAGCACATGAATTAGAATATTGCTGTTTAATGTGCCGGGATTTGTCCTATGTTGATGATCTGTTGTATCAGCAAACAAATACAATAATTAATGAAGTAAAGGCCATGCTGATTGGCCTTATTAAAACATTACGAAAGTAAGAAGGCTTTTTGCTTTCCGCTTTTAGCTTTAAGCTTAAATAATATGAAATTATTCGACGTATATCCGGTCAATCCAATAAATATAGTAAGAGGCCAGGGCAGCCTGGTTTATGATAATCAAGATACAGAATACCTTGATATGTATGGCGGTCACGCCGTAATATCCATAGGCCATACCCACCCGCATTATGTAAAACGGTTGGAAGACCAGTTACATCAGTTGGGATTTTATTCCAATTCTATCGAGATCCCAATTCAAAAAGAACTGGCTACCAAATTAGGTCAGGTATCGGGTAAGGAAGATTACCAGTTGTTTATGTGTAACTCTGGTGCCGAAGCTAACGAGAACGCGTTAAAACTGGCATCGTTTTATAACGGTAAAAAGAAAGTGATCGCTTTTACTAAAGCGTTTCACGGTCGTACATCATTAGCTGTCGCGGTTACTGATAACCCTAAAATTGTTGCCCCTATCAACGAAACCGATAATGTAATATTTTTACCATGGGCAGATGAAGCCGCTTTGGAGCAGGCTTTTGCCGCCAATGAAATATCATCTGTAATTATTGAAGGCATACAAGGCGTTGGTGGTATACAGGTTGCTCCTGAAAGTTTTCTGCAAAAGATCCGCTCGCTATGCGATGAGCATAATGCGGTTTTTATAGCCGACTCGGTTCAATGTGGTTATGGGCGTACCGGCAAATTTTTCTCACAGGATTTTGCAGGTGTTGATGCCGATATTTATAGCATGGCAAAAGGTATGGGTAATGGTTTCCCGGTTGGTGGTATCATTATTTCGCCTAAAATACAGCCTGCTTATGGTATGCTGGGTACAACTTTTGGCGGTAACCATTTGGCATGTGCCGCCGGTTTAGCGGTATTAGAAGTAATGGAGCAGGATAACCTGATGCAAAATGCAGCCACCATTGGCGATTACCTGATTAAAGAAGTTAAAAAGCTGGAACAGGTTAAAGAAGTACGTGGCCGGGGATTGATGATAGGTATTGAATTGCCTGAAGAATTATCAAATGTGCGTAAGGAGCTTTTATTTAAACATCATATTTTTACAGGCGAGGCTAAACCGAATGTGGTAAGGTTATTACCTGCACTAAATTTAACCAAAGCACATGCCGATAGATTTTTAGAGGCTTTTGTAAGTGTTTTAAATCAATAATTCGTTATTAAATATCCTGGCTAATGAAACTATTTTCTTCTGTTAATGATGTTGCTGATATCAATGCACTGGTAAAAGAAGCATTAGAGCTTAAACAAAATCCATACGCGCATCAGCATTTGGGTAAAAATAAAACACTGGCGTTGGTATTTTTAAACCCAAGCTTGCGCACCCGTATGAGCACTCAAAAAGCGGCTCTTAACCTGGGGATGAATGTAATGGTGCTTAATATAGATAAAGAAGGCTGGGCATTAGAGCTGCGCGATGGCGTGATCATGGACGGAAGTACAGTTGAGCATATCCGCGAAGCTGCGGGGGTTATGGGCCAGTATGCTGATATCATTGGCGTACGTTCATTCCCCGGATTACGAAACCGTGAGGAAGATTATAGTGAAATGATTTTTAACAAGTTTGTTGAATTTTGCAAGGTTCCTGTGGTGAGCCTGGAGTCGGCTACCCGCCACCCGCTGCAAAGTTTGGCCGATCTGGTAACTATCCAGGAACTTAAAACTAAAACACGCCCTAAGGTTGTATTAACCTGGGCACCGCATATAAAACCTTTGCCACAGGCCGTACCCAATTCTTTTGCCGAATGGATGTGCAAGGCCGACGTTGATTTTACCATTGCCCAGCCAAAAGGCTATGAGCTTTGTGCTGATTTTACAAAGGGAGCTAACATTACCCATAACCAGGATGATGCATTGGCTGATGCCGATTTCATCTATGTAAAAAACTGGTCGGCCTATGAGCCTTATGGTAATATATTTGGCGGTAATGAAGATTGGATGCTGACTAACGAAAAGCTGAAACAAACCAATAATGCCAAAGTGATGCATTGCCTTCCGGTACGTCGTAACCTGGAGCTATCTGATGAGATATTGGACGGCCCTAACGCTATTGTGGTACACGAGGCCGGTAATCGTGTTTGGGCTGCCCAGGCTGTGTTAAAACAGATGCTGGAGAGTTTGTAGCTCATCTAATTGGGCTGAAGCCCTTTATTAATCTCTTGCAACCGTTGGCTAAAGCCAACGGCATGAATTTATGAAAATCTTAATTCATTGCCGTCCCATTCATGGGACGGATAGTCAAAGAAAACAAAGGGCTTTAGCGCCAATCTTGGAAAGCTATAAATTTCATTATTGTTGCTATCTTAATTCTTGAATCTTGTAGTCTTGACTCTTTAACATGTACATACCATCGTTCAATAAATTCGATAATGAGCAGGAAGCCATCAACTTTATGCAGCGCTATAGTTTTGCTACGATAGTAACGGCTGTTAATGATGTACCTGTTGCAACACACCTTCCCTTTTTAGTGGAGCAGCGTGATGATAAGATCATCTTGTTATCACATTTTGCCAAAGCCAATCCGCAAGCGGCTCAAATTGTGGGCAAAAGCGTATTGGTGATATTTACCGAACCTCATGCCTACATATCCCCCAGCAATTATGAAAAAGAGACTAACGTTCCTACCTGGAATTATTTAGCCGTACATGCTTACGGCAAAGCCACATTATTAGCTGAAGGCCAAAAAACTGCAGACCTGTTAGCCCAAACCATAAGTACTTTCGAAGCTGACTATTTGAAACAATGGAACGGCCTGCCTGATGGCTACAAACAAAAAATGATGAAAGGCATAGTAGCTTTTGAAATAGTTGTTGATGACTTGCAGGCCAAAAAGAAGTTGAGCCAGAACCGCTCAGCACATGAACAAGAAAACATCATTAATACTTTAAGTAAAAGCAAAGAAACAACTGAAAATGAGATAGCTAAATACATGGCTAACATGAAACCTACTCCGTAGGTTTGGATGCCCGGTTGATCATTGCATTTAAAGTGAGGCCCTGCACTATTACCGAAAATATCACTATAAAATAGCTGCCTGATAGTATCAGGTGCCTGTATGGCGTGTCAGGTAATGACAGCGCCAAAGCTATCGAAATACCTCCCCGCAAACCAGCCCATGTCATGATGTTAATGTTGTTGTAATTTACTTTTAATGTATTGCGTAAAAATGTCAGTGGCAGCATAATGCTTAGCCAGCGTGCAATTAATATCATCACTATAGATATACCACCCGTTATCCAGTAATTATTTACATAAGGCAGGTTAATAAGCTGTAAACCAATCATTACAAACAAAATAGTATTCAGCATTTCATCAACCAATTTCCAGAATTTTTCAAGTGCTTCATGTGAGCGTTCCTTGCTGTCCTGATTTATAGAATGGCTGCCCGCAAACAACCCCGCGGTTACCACAGCCAGGGGAATGGAAAAATGAAGTATAGTTGCCAATACCGACAATCCCATTACCAATGCCAGCGATATTAAAACAATGGTTTGAAAATCTGTAACCGATTTCATGAGTCGTTGGGCAAGGTATCCTAAAATTGCACCTGCGGCAATGCCGCCCAAAACCTCCTTTATAATAAGCAATATAACTTTTGATAGTTCAATATTCTCCTCGCCCACCCGCGTTATTTCCAGTATAATAACAAACAAAATAAGCCCTATACCATCGTTAAACAATGATTCGCCCGAAATGATAGTTTCCAGGTGGGCAGGCAGCTTTGAGTTTTTTATAATGGCCGATACCGCGACAGGATCTGTTGGTGATACCAATGCCCCAAACAACAGGCAGTAGATGAGCGGCATATGAATATGAAAAAATGGTGCCAGGTAAAACAACAGAAAACCAAAAATAGTTGTCGACAAGATCACTCCCAACGTGCTTAATACAAAAACAGGGCGCATTGCTCTTTTAAGTTTTGCACCATCAAGGTTAAAGGAACTTGAAAACAGCAGAAAGCCCAGCATAATGTTGAGCACGGCTTTTGAAAAATTGATATTCCGGGCAAGTGTGGTCAGATACCTGGCCGAAGCCGGATTTGTTCTATCGACGATCAGTATAATAACAGACGAAACAGTAGCTATTAAAACGATCCCAATAGTACCGGGAAGTTTAGTAAAGCGTGCATTTATATAAGAAAAAAACGCGCTGACAATAACTAATAAGGCGATGATAACAAACAGGTCCATAATTGTTTAACCTATTAGTAATAAAATAAGCTAAACAATGTTTTAAAGACCAAGCTATTTTTATTTCGATTCAGGGTCTGTCATCCTTGTTTCGATGTCAAAGTAACGTATTATCAGACGGTTATCACTGTTTTTAGTAAAATAGGATATTGCCCAGCTAAAAAATATAGTTCCCTTATTGGTAAAGCCAGCCAATGACATGATGTGCACAGCACCCCATAGGATCCAGGCAAAAAATCCTTGCAGGTGAAGCCAACCCAGATCGGCCACTGCCTTATTCCGGCCAATGGTAGCCAATGATCCTTTATCCTTATATTTAAACGGAGCCGTAGCTTCGCCTTTAATAATACGTACCAGGTTTTTGGCTAAGCAATTTCCCTGTTGTATAGCAGCCGGCGCTACACCGGGATGCCCATTGGGTGTTTCGGGCGTTATCATGGCTGCTACATCGCCTATGGCAAAAATATTGGTGTATCCGTTCACCCGGCTTATCTCATCTGTTTGCAGGCGGTTGCCCCTGGTAATAGTGGTTTCGGGCATTCCTCCCGGCACCTCTCCTTTTACACCTGCTGCCCACAAAACATTCCGGGTTAATATAGTGGTGCCATCATCAATTTTAAGCTCGATCCCATTATAACTTTGCACATGCACATTGTTAAATATGGTAACTTCCATATCCACTAAAAACTTTTTAGCCTTGGTTGAAGCATCCGGCGAAAATGCAGCCAGTAAATCGGCTTTACCTTCAACCAGGTAAACCTTCATGTTATGTTTTCTTAAACCATGATAATCCTTCATGAGTATCAGCTGTCGCATTTCGGCAAGTGCACCAGAAAGCTCTACCCCGGTAGGCCCCCCGCCTACTACAACAAAGGTCATCAATGCCGCTTTTTCTTCGGGATCTTTAGAAACTAAGGACATTTCAAGATTTTGCAGGATAAGGCTGCGTAAGTTCAGCGCTTCGGGAATATTCTTCATCGGCATGGCAAAATGTTCTATCTCTTTATTACCGAAAAAGTTGGTGTTTGATCCGGTGGCTATAACCAGGTAATCATAATAAATAGTACCTATATTGGTTGTAAGTGTATTATTTTCCGGATTTATCTGCTCTACTTCGGCCAGGGCAAACCTAAAATTGTTCTGTTTAGTAAATATCCTGCGAATAGGGAAACCAATTGAATCGGCAGCTATGCCTCCAGCGGCCACCTGGTAAAGTAGTGGCTGAAAAGTATGGTAATTATGCTTATCCAGCAAAAGCACATCTACCGGCGCATTTTTAAGATTTTTAGCTAATTCCAATCCTCCAAATCCCCCACCTATAATTACTACACGGGGCTTACTGCTTTTTTTTTGATCCATAGGAAAATTTTACTGCAAGTTTAATGCCTTAAAATTTCAATAATACTAATTATTTCATAATCATATTGTAAAGTTGCATATATAATGTATTAATCATTTTTTAACATTTTTTAAATGAAATACACTATAATTTCATATTTTTAGCAGGTTACAGTTTAATTTAATAGAAATTTAGCATCAACGGGGTTATATTATTGTTAAGAATGAATAAAATTGATACAGTTTCAGCAAATTCGGCTCAATTACCAGGAAATAAAAGCTTGTATATAATAAAAATAGGCGGAAACGTTATTGATAACTCCGAAAATCTGTATCATTTTCTGAAAGATTTTGAAAGATTGGATGGTTTTAAAATATTAGTACACGGCGGCGGAAAGGTAGCAACACAAATAGCCGAAGAATTAGGCATTGAAGCTAAACTGGTTGATGGTCGCCGGATTACGGATATTGAAACATTACGAGTGGTTACCATGGTTTACGGAGGACTTATCAATAAAAATATTGTAGCGCAGTTGCAGCGTTTTGGAAACAATGCAATTGGCCTTACCGGGGCCGATGGTAATTTTATCCGTGCCAAAAAGCGTCCTGTAAAAACTATTGATTATGGATTTGTGGGCGATATGGATGACAACTCCATAAATCCCGAAAATATAAGCCGTTTGATGGAAGCCGGCTTTACCCCTGTTTTTTGCGCCTTAACGCATGATGGCGAGGGTCAGTTGCTTAATACTAATGCCGATACTATTGCTTCGGCACTGGCAGTGGCACTTTCATCCCTGTATGAAACTACGCTCATTTATTGCTTTGAGAAAAAGGGTGTGCTACAGGACATTGACGATGAGGATTCATTGATCAGGGAAATTAACCCCGAACATTATGAAGAATTAAAAACCAGACGTATTATACACAGTGGCATGTTGCCCAAATTAGATAATGCCTTCACCGCCATTTCATGCGGTGTAAAGGCGGTGATCATTGGCAAGTCAGACGACCTTGGACAATTAAAAGATAATAAACCATTTGGAACACGTTTAAGTAAGAACGCATGAACTCATCACAGCATTTAGCCATATTAGGCTCTGGTAACATCGGACTGTCATTAGCCAAAGGGTTAGTTAAAGCAGGAATTTGCAAACCCCAGCAAATTACCCTGACACGCAGAAACGTAGGGGCCCTGGCAGAGTATGCCCAATTGGGTTATTATACTACTGATAATAATGTCAAGGCGGTAAAAAAAGCTGACATTATTGTTTTAGCTGTATTACCTCAGCAGCTTAATAAACTGCTGGACGAAATACGCCCCACACTTAAGGCCGAAAAACAGCTTTTAATTTCTGTTATATCCGGGGTTAGCTGTAGTGATATTCGCCAGCAGCTTGATCTGAACGTACAGGTAATACGGGCCATGCCTAATACAGCCATAGCTATTGGGCACTCCATGACCTGTATTGCTACGGATAATGGCACCAACAAAAATATAAACCTGGTTAAATCTCTTTTTGACACCGTTGGCGTGACTATACAGATCAATGAAGAATTAATGACATCGGCCACCGCGCTTTGCGCCTGTGGTATTGCCTTTTTCCTGCGTTCTATACGTGCGGCTTCGCAAGGAGGTACCGAAATAGGTTTCCACGCGCATGATGCCTTAAAGATGGCCGCGCAAACCGCTAAAGGCGCTGCCGACCTGCTGTTGCAGCTTTCATCGCACCCTGAGCAGGAAATTGACAAGGTTACTTCGCCAAGTGGCTGTACCATTGCTGGCTTAAACGAAATGGAACACAATGGTTTCAGTTCGGCCATGATCAAGGGGATCAAGCTTTCGGCCGAAAAAGCGGGCGACCTTTATAAAAAAACCGAGTAGGTAAAAGATCACATATATACTCCCTTTTTGATAAGGAGTATATCATTTTGATACAACTCTACAATAAAGCACAAAAAACTATACAATCTAATAACCAATTATTTAAAGGTGTCATCTTAAATAAACAGCCATTCTTTAACTAAAGGCATAACTTTGGCACTTACGCTTTAAGCGTTTATTTTTTAAAATGTTAACAGTCGAAAAAATCGGCGGCACTTCCATGACCGCCTTAAATGATGTTATAAAAAACATCATCCTATTTGAACGTACCGGGCAGCAATTATACAATCGCATTTTTGTAGTTTCGGCTTTTTCAGGAGTAACAAACCTCCTGCTCGAAAACAAGAAAACGGGTGCACCTGGGGTTTACCACAAGCTGGCTAATTACAAGGATTTCCATAAGCCGCTAAACGCGCTGATCGTAAAATTAAAACAGATCAATAAAAGCTATGAAAGCCTTGGATTAAACTTAGCCGAAGCTGATAAGTTTATTGAACTGCATATTAAAGATGCCCAAACTTACCTGGAGAACCTGGCTAATATTTTAGCATCGGGTTATG
The DNA here is from genome assembly GCF_056401495.1 of Mucilaginibacter sp. P4_E8. Taxonomy (NCBI): domain Bacteria; kingdom Pseudomonadati; phylum Bacteroidota; class Sphingobacteriia; order Sphingobacteriales; family Sphingobacteriaceae; genus Mucilaginibacter; species Mucilaginibacter sp. P4_E8. The sequence goes on along the minus strand of NZ_JBFUJG010000069.1, from coordinate 10,485 downwards.
TAAATAAAGATGGCATATTGCTGGCTGCCCGCGAAATATTAGCATCCATTGGCGAAACCCACTCTGCTTTTACCTTCACCAACATACTGCAAAACATGGGCATTAATGCTACACTGGTTGACCTAAGTGGCTTTCATGACCATAGATCATTAACTATTGACCAGCGCATAAAGAAGGATCTGCAGCATATTGATTTCGAAAACACCATCACCATTGTATCGGGATACGCCAAAGGCACCGAAGGGATTATGCGTGAGTTTGACCGCGGATACTCAGAAGTTACCTTCAGTAAAATAGCGGTAGCTGTTAAACCGCAGGAAGCCATTATTCATAAAGAATACCACTTATGTACAGCTGATCCTGAACTGGTGGGTGTAAACAACTGTTTCCCGGTGGGCAATACCAATTATGATGTAGCCGATCAGCTGGCCGATGTGGGTATGGAAGCCATCCACCCTAAAGCGTCAAAGCCATTGGAGATAAATGATATTGATCTCCGTATTAAAAACACTTTTCAGCCGGAGCACCCGGGCACCTTAATTACCCGCGAATATATTTGCGATAAGAAAAGGGTTGAGGTGATAACAGGTACAGAAAGGGTAATGATGATTGATATTTATGATCCATCAATGGTGGGCAACGTTGGTACCGATTTTCATATCATGCAACTGTTTTACAAGTTTGGCGTAAGCTACACTTTTAAGGCAACCAGCGCCAACAGCATATCCATTGTGATATGGGATAAGGATTTTAATAAAAAATTGATACAGGAACTTGAAGATGATTTTGAAAAAGTAACTGTCGAAAAAATGGCGATGGTTTGCCTCATCGGTTCAAATATGGATCAGCCTGGTTTACTCGCTAAATCAGCAACTGCACTGGCTCAAAAAGGCATCAATATCAAAAGCTGCGGCTTTGCATTGCGCAAGGTTAATATCCAGTTCCTGGTAGCCCGGGAAGATTTTAAGGAAGCCATAAAGGCGCTTAATAAGGCGATGATATAAGCTGAAAGCATAAGGCTGAAAGCTTAAAGCCTAAAACTCTTGTGCTTTAAGCTTTCAGCCTTATGCTTTCAGCTCCTTTATTGTAACTTTCCCGTTAGGTAACTTTTATAACCGCTGGGTTTTTAGCATATTTAACTCTTACTTAAGTTCCATATGCGTAAAGTTTTACTTCTGATACTTTCCTTTGTTATTTATTTTAATGCGTTTGCCCAAAATGCAAGTAAAAAGCCTCTGGATCATTCTGTTTTTGATGGTTGGCAAAGCATCAGTAACCAGCATATCAGCAATGATGGTAAATGGATCTCGTATGTAATAAAACCTCAGCAAGGCGATGCCGAACTGGTGATCACGGATGCCAAAAACAGTAATAAAATAAAAATAGCACGAGCCGACACCGCTTGCTTTAGTAATGATTCAAAATTTATCACCTTCCTGATCAGGCCTTTTTATAAAGCCATCCGCGAAGCAAAAATCAAGAAGAAAAAACAGGCCGATTTCCCAAAAGATACACTGGGTATTATTTCGCTTGGCACACAATCTGTAACAAAAGTACCGGCTATCCGGTCGTTCAAACTGGCTGCTAAGGCCAGTGTCATAGCTTATCTTGCCGCTGCCGATACCGTTAAAAAACCACTGCCTAATGATACCTCAAAAAAGGCGGTCAGTGCTACTATTGCTCCGCCAACCCATGAGGGCGCCGATTTAACCGTGAACAAGTTGCCGGGCAAAGCAAACCGTACGTTTAAGTATGTTACCGATTATCAATTAAGCAAAAATGGAAAGCTCCTGGCTTTTGCAGTTACCGCGCCTGCAAAGCAAAAGGATATACAATCAGGAATGTATGTTTATGATATTGATAAAAACGCGGTAAAAACAGTAAGTACAGGCCGGGGCAATTATCGTAATATCACCATTGATGATGCGGGCAGGCAACTGGCTTTTACTGCCGAAAAAAATCCGGAAAAAGCATTGGTTAAACCTTTTAAATTATACTACTATATACCCACCCGTGATAGTGCCGAAGTTATTGCAGCAGCAGGCATAAACGGCATCCCCCAGCAATGGGCGGTTAGCGGCGATGRCAAAGTTTACTTTAGTAAAAGCGGCAGTAACCTATTTTTTGGCACCGCCCCTATCCCCAAACCTGCCGATACCACTATAGTTGATTTTGAGGTGGCCAAACTGGATATATGGAATTACAAAGATGATTACCTGCAACCACAACAGTTAAAAAACCTGCAGACGGAATTAAAACGAAGCTATCTTGCAATTATAAAACCAGATGAAGCTGACCCTGCACCTTTGCAATTGGGCAGTAAGGCCATACAAGAGGTGCAGGTGGCAGAAAATAAAGATGCCCGTTATGTTTTAGGTGTTACCGATACAGGAGCCCGTATACAAGCGCAATGGGAAGGTGGCTCTAAACAGCAAGCCATTTTGATAGATACTAAAAGCGGCAATAAGCGCCTCGTTAATGCAAGCACAAGGGCGCGTTACCACATCTCGCCCGATGGTAAATATGTGATCTGGTTTGACCTGGAGAAGCAAAACTGGTATAGTTATACCATAGCCACCGGTCAAAAAAATAACCTGACCGGTACCACACATACAAAAATGGGCGACGAACTAAACGATGTGCCCGACTACGCATCAGACTATGGCCTTGCCGGTTGGCTACAAGGTGACAAAGCCGTATTGATATATGACCGTTACGATATATGGAGCATTGACCCGGCTACTGGTTATGCCACTAATTTCACTAATGGGGTTGGCCGCAAAAATAAACTGATCATCCGGTATGACCTGACTGATCCTGAACAAAAATTTATTCCATTGAAGCAGGTTATGTGGCTGCAGGTTCAAAATGAAGCAAATAAACAATGGGGATATTATACCAAGTACCCGGAAAGCAAAGCCACTCCCGAAAAGGTAGCCATGATCCCGATGAGTTATAATGACCTGCAAAAGGCTAAAAATGCCGACACTTACATTTATACTAAGGCCAGCTATGAGCTATCACCCGATTTATATGTATCAACCAATTTGAAGAAGGAGATCAAACTGAGCGATATCAATCCTCAACAGGCTGAGTATAACTGGGGAACAGCGTCTCTGGTACAATGGGCAACTCCAAAAGGCTTTAAATCGCAGGGCATTTTGTATAAACCGGAGGATTTTGACACTAATAAAAAATACCCGATGATCGTTTATTTTTACGAAAAACYATCAGACGGACTTTATAATTATGTAGCACCAACCCCTACTCCATCGCGCTTGCCTATTTCATTTTTTGTAAGCAACGGATACCTGGTTTTTGCACCTGATATCAGTTACCAAACGGGGCATCCGGGTGCTTCGGCCGTGGAGTTCATTAATTCGGGAGTGGAATCATTGAAGAAAAATGCATGGGTTGATGGTGCTCATATAGGCCTGCAGGGCCAAAGTTGGGGAGGTTACCAGGTAGCTTATCTCATCACCCAAACCAATATGTATGCTGCAGCCTGGGCAGGCGCCCCGGTAGCTAATATGACATCAGCCTACGGTGGTATCCGGTGGGAATCGGGTGTAAACAGGCAGTTCCAGTACGAAAAAACACAAAGCCGTATTGGTGCAACTTTATGGGATAAGCCAGAATTGTATATTGAAAACTCTCCCCTGTTTCAGCTACCCAAGGTAAAAACTCCCGTGATGATCATGAGTAACGATGCCGATGGCGCTGTGCCATGGTACCAGGGTATTGAAATGTTTACGGCATTGCGTCGCCTCGGCAAGCCGGTTTGGCTGCTGCAATACAATGGCGAGGCTCATAACCTTGTACTGCGACAAAACCGTAAAGACATCACTATACGTGAGCAGCAATTTTTTGATCACTTTTTAAAAGGTGCGCCTATACCGGCCTGGATGGCCAAAGGTGTGCCAGCTGTTGATAAAGGAAAAGACTGGGGCTTTGAGTTGGTGAAATAGATTAACTTTTAGTTTTAAAGTCATGCCGAGCTTGTTTCGGCATCCCACTTGCAGGATTGTACAGCATAGCGGCTCAATGTCCTGAGAGATCCTGAAACAAGTTCAGGATGACATTTCAGGTTAATACCAACAAAAAAACCGGGTAATACCCGGTTTTTATATTTTATGGAGCGTAATTATATTACTCTGTTTATGTCCCACTGTTCAAGGTAATCTGCAACACGCCTTACAAATGATCCGCCCAGGGCACCATCAACTACACGGTGATCGTATGATAACGACAGAAACATCATATGACGGATAGCGATCATGTCGCCCTCTTTTGTTTCAATTACAGCAGGCTTTTTCTTAATGGCACCTACAGCCAAAATAGCTACCTGAGGCTGGTTTATTATGGGCGTACCCATAACATTACCAAACGAGCCTACGTTTGTAATGGTAAAAGTACCATCCCGTACATCATCAGGTAACAACTTGCCGGTACGTGCCCGGTTAGCCAAATCATTAACAGACTTGGTTATACCCAGCAGATTTAGCTCATCGGCCTTTTTAATTACCGGCACTATGAGATTACCACTTGGCAAAGCAGTGGCCATGCTGATATTAATTGCCGCTTTTTTGATGATCTGCGTACCATTAACGGTTATATTGATCATCGGGAAATCTTTGATCGCTCTTACAACAGCCTCGATGAAGATAGGTGTAAATGTTATTTTTTCGCCTTCGCGTTTTTCAAAACTGTTCTTAACCTTGTCGCGCCATATCACCAGGTTGGTTACATCGGCTTCAACAAATGAAGTAACATGGGGCGAAGTTTGCTTGCTCATTACCATATGATCGGCAATTAAGCGGCGCATCCTGTCCATTTCAATAACTTCATCTATGCCCGATACCGAAGTAGCAGGTGCCTGTTTAAATTCAGCAGGTTGTTGTTCTGTTGGTTTTGCAGGGGCAACCGGAGGCATGGTAACCTGAGGTCTTGCCGGTTCAGGAGCATTAACATATGCCGTAGTTTGTTGTGCTGGTTCTTCCACTTTTTGGGTGACAACTGGCCTTTGTTTATGCTGAAGATAATTTAAAAGATCATCCTTTGTTAACCTTCCTTCTGAACCACTTCCTGGTATACTATCTAATTCAACGGTATTTATACCTTCCTGGCTGGCTATATTCCTTACCAGCGGCGAATAAAACCGGCCCTCGCTTTTGAATGTTTCAACAGGCTGGGCGACAGCATTTTGCTTCAGTTGCTCCAAACCTGGTATAGATACAGGCTCAGGTGATGCCGGTGTTTGGTAGGCTTCAGGAGATGGTGCGGTATTATGAGCAGAAAACTGTTGCTCATTGTGCTCTTTTTGTTCTACTTCTATAGGTGATGCAATAGTAATTGAATCAGGTTCAGCCGGGGTAGTTTCACCCGTTTCAATAATTGCTATTACTGATCCTACCTGTACAACATCATTTTCCTTGTATAGCTGCTCAACTAATTTGCCGGTTACCGGAGACGGAACGTCCGAATCAACCTTGTCTGTGGCAATTTCCATTACTGCTTCATCCGCATCTATATGATCTCCTGGGTTTTTTGTCCATTTAATTATAGTTGCTTCTGCAACACTTTCACCCATTTTTGGCAATAATAGTTGGTATTTGGCCATGCGAAAATTATAGTTTCTTTTCCAAAATTAGGGATTTCGATCTGTACTTTGCAACTTATGTGAGTAAAGTATTCAACATTGATAAAGCCATCACCGCACTTCTTTCAATGTTTTGACGGCGTTTATTGCCAAATGTGTATTTCTTTATTAACATTTTTTGACCGCCCGAAACTGCAATCCACACAGTACCAACGGGTTTGTCAATTGTACCGCCATCGGGCCCGGCTATCCCAGTTACGGATATTGCAAAATCAGATCTGAAATTTAATAAGGCACCTTCAACCATTTCCTTTGCAGTTTCTTCACTAACCGCGCCGTACTTATCAATGGTTTCGTGTTTTACCCCTAAAATACTCTCCTTTAGCTCGTTCGAATAAGTTACACCACCGCCCAAGAACACTTTGGAGGAGCCCGCATGTTGTGTAAACAGATGTGACAGATAGCCACCTGTACAGCTTTCAGCAACTGATAGGGTAAGTCCTTTAGCAGCCATCTTATCAAGTATTGCTTTTTCAAGCGCAATATCCTGATCAATTACAAAAACAACGCCTATCCGCTCAATTATTTTACCGGCAAAATCATCAACTTGTTTTTGAAGCGATTCCTGATCTTCGCCAAAAGCGCTTAAACGCAAGCGTACCTGACCCAATTTGGGTAAATAAGCGAGTTTAATATAAGGTGGCAGGTCATTTTCAATATCGGCAATACGCTCTGCTAAAAACGATTCGCCCTCGCCTACTGTTAAAATGTTTTTATGAACAATAGCAGGGAGCTTTACTGTCGACTTTATTTTAGGCAGCACCTCTCCCTCCATCATGTACATCATTTCAAATGGCACACCTGGCATTGAAACGTAAATAACACCTTCATGATTAAACCACATACCCGGCGCTGTACCGTTATGGTTTAATATTACCTCACAATTTGCCGGAACATAGGCCTGCAACCGGTTAACCTCAAGCAATGGGCGGTTGTACCGGGCAAAAATACGCTCTACATTATCCAATGCTTCCTTATTTTCAACAAGGCCTACACCAAAGTATTCAGCTAATGTTTTTTTGGTGATATCATCTTTGGTTGGCCCCAAACCACCGGTAATAAAAATGATGCTGGCCCGGCCTGCCGCTTCGGCTAATGCTTTTAAAATATGTTCTTTATCATCTGATACCGAAGAGATTTGCTTAACACGCACCCCTATTTTGTTAAGTTCAGTAGCCATCCAGGCCGAATTGGTATCAACAATTTGACCTATAAGTATTTCATCGCCTATAGTTATAATTTCTGCCAGCATTTTAATTAATAAAAAGTTCCGTTGTTTGTGTAATCGTTTCTTTTGCTCAGTTTAAGATCCTGCAAAATGGTTGATTTAACCTTTAGCGTAACATTATACGATTTTAAATACCCAAAAGGTATCCATTGAACCGAAAGATCCCAGCAATGCAGATCGCGATAAATAGAAAAAGATGTTGCGCTACCCAATTTACCTGCTTTAATATCATAGTTGGTGGAGTACTGTACTTTCCACTTTTGTGTAATATTTAAATCGCCGCTAACTTGAATGGTATTACTGGTTGAAATAGTATTGAGGGAATTACTGTAGCTGTAACTATAATTAAATGAAATATTCCAGGGAACATTAAAATCAACATAAGCGTTGGGATCACTATTTACCAATGCTAATCGCTGTGCTTGCTGTGGGTTTATATTTGCCAGCGTATTATTTACCCCGGGCGTTCCCGGAGCTTGAGCTTTTGTAGAATTTAAACTACCGCTCATTGATATACCAATGTTAGATAGTTGAGGAAATTTACCGTCCTGCCAGGTGTACCGGTTTATTTGTGTAGCATACCGTTGAATGACATTATTTTGAATAGAGTCACGAATTACAGTAACATACGGATTAAAGCTGCCCTGAAAACTAATATTAAGCCTTTGGTTAAAAATAGCTGTATGCCCCGAAAATGTGATGGGCGAAAGCTTCATAGAATCGGCTGCAAAATTGTAGAAGGTTGAAAAAGATAAACCCTGCAAAATAGTTATCTTCCGGTCTACACCCGATGTATCGGTACTTTTGGCTTTCACTTTTGCTTCGATGGTGTTATCCAAACTAAAATTTAGTCCTGCCTGTTTTCCGGGTGAGGGTCCGCCGTAAACCGCCCCATCAAAAATGGAATATTTTTGGGAGGTATAGGGGTATGGAATAGTAGCATCGCTTACCGCGGTTTTATAATACCCAAAACTTGGGTCTGAAAAATCCGGACGGTAACCAAAGCTAATTGATGGAGTTGCTATGTGCCTTATGGCCTTTAAATTTCCGTGTTTAAAATTTATTTGTCCGTATAATTTAGTTGATAAACCTGTGCTCAGGCTATATTCTCCCGAGCGTTTAAACCCGGCAATGGTATCAGTGATCAATTGATCTGTATTGCTGATACTACCCCGCTCAAATCTTTTGTTTATGCTTTGAAAATACCAGCGTTCGGTATAATTTACACTACTGTTAAACTGGAAATATTTAAGCACATTTAAACCTAAACTTACCGGTATCTGGTGTTGAAAACCATTTTGCAAACGTTTTGATAGCGTTTCGCTTTTAAACAATTCTGATTCGGGAATATCATTTACCTTATTTGTGGCGGTCATGTTATAACTAACCGTAAGTTTTTGATACCACTTTTGTTCGCCAACTCTGTCTTTTGAATCAAAAGGATTTATTGACGACATACCAAAAGCTACAGTGGGTAACTCAATTGTAATGGTTTTACGTGCAATATCCTGACTGTGCGACAAACCCACACTCAGGTTAAAAGGTGTTCCGGCCCATGTTTTACCATACGAAATGCTGGAACGCAAGCTACTTTGGGCAATATTATTTACGTTATAATTTGAAAATGCAGGGCTGTTCCTGAAAAAGCCCGCTGTACCCGCATTTACCGATGCACTAAACGTAGACCCTGGATTAGCATTGGCATCCTGCGAGTGTGTCCAATCGATATGGACATCTTTAATAGAAGGATCACCCGGCAGCCCATAGTTATGCGAACCAAAGCTTAGTGAAAGGTTCCCGGTGTATTTATATCGCTTTAAATAACGCATAACGCTATTTAACTCGTATGATCCTTTTGAATATACAGTAGCCGTCGTGGTAAGGTCGATATAATCGTTAAACCCCAGGTAGTAACCAAAACCCGACAGTTTAAATCCCAATTGCTGATCTTCACCAAAAGTAGGTAATATTACCCCGGATGTACGTTGATTAGGCTTTGGAAAAAAGCCGAATGGAATGGCTAAAGGTAAAGGAATACCCTCAATCTCCAGGTATGCAGGGCCCGAAATAATCCTGTTCTTTTCGCCAATTCCGCGGGTTATAACAATACCAAAGTGGGTATCGGGATACGGCAGATCACAGGTACTAAAGATCACATTACGATAGGCTACCTCTGTTTCATTTAGTTTTTTTGCCTGCCCACCCGATATAAAGTTACCATCCTGCTCCGACGCCGGATTGTACAACTTTCCTTTCTTTGTCTCGTAATTAAACAGCAGGGAATCTGATGATACCGGTTTATCATTTTTTTGCTTGGAAATAGGCCGGCCTACATAACGCTTGGTACGGGGGTCAATGCTTCCCCTTGCAAATATGAGGTGATTTTTCTGGTCAACCCTTATATAATCAGCATCCAGCTCAAAATCCTCATAGGTAACACGGGCACGCCCATAGAGGTATAAAATATCATGTTCAACATCACTATGTGTAGAATCCTCAGCAACAGCCTTTACTTCAGACTGCAGCCCCCCGTTTTTCTTGGTAGTATCATTTTTAGCGGTATCATTTTTTGGTGCTGGGATACGTCCGTTTTTTTTACCTTTAAGCAGTTTCCTGTCTTTGATGGTATCAAGTTTTATAATAGTATCTGCAACAGGCTTGCCGCTATAGCCCTTATGTGTACCTTTGCTTTCGGCAACAAGTACATTTACCGTTAAAATAATTGCAATGAGAAAAAAGAAAGTTATGGATTTCAAAATGGATTATGAATAGTATTTTTGCAGATATAGTTAACAGCGTTCAAAAATAATGAAAAATAGGGCATTGAAAAGATTGATTTATAGTTTATCGGCATTACTGGCATTCCTTTCATTTTTTCCGGTTACATCTTATAGTTTCATTAAACAAGATACTATTATAAATAATTCAAAAAATGATACTGTTCCAAATAGTACCACCGGTTTTAAAATAAAAACCATAATTATTGACGCAGGTCATGGTGGTGCTCATTCCGGACCGGGACATTTTTCACCTGGTGCATCAGGAAGTTTTTCTAAAGAAAGAAATGTAACGCTTGCTATTGCATTAAAATTGCAAAAAGCCATAGAAAAAGATATGGGCGGAGTAACGGCTGTATTGACACGCGCTACTGATGATGATGTTTCTTTTGAGCGACGGGCAGAAATAGCTAATCAAAACAAAGGAAATGTTTTTATATCGATACACTGCAATTCGCTACCAGACAGACATGCACGTGAAAGGGTTGGCACTAAGCGCCGTAAACCGGTGTACAGAACAGTTAGTGTGCCCGACCGTTCCGGCAAAGGTGTGTTATTACTTGTTTATGGATTAAAGCGTACAAGAGAAGCAGAAAATGAAATAAAAGCCAACCAGGTAGAAGGAGATTCTGAAATGGGTGCCGGTTTGGATCCTGACGATCCTGTTACTATTATTTTGACCAATGAGTACAAACGAAAATTTCGCCAGCAAAGCATAAATCTTGCAAACCTTATTAACACTGAATTTGTTCAAACAGACGAAAGACCAAGTGATGGCATGCGGGAACAGAGTATATATGTACTATGCCACAGTGCAATGC
>NZ_JBFUJG010000068.1:0-28771 GCF_056401495.1 Mucilaginibacter sp. P4_E8 | reverse complement strand
CAGTAAAAGAGAGGCCGGTTTGAGGCTTGATATGCCCGAAAGCGCCTATAATGTCTTAAAAAATAACCCACAGGCTCATGCGCTGGTTCCCGGCAAGCCTGATCAGTCGGAGGTTTACCGGCGCATTTCAACCCAGGACACTGCCGAGATGATGCCGCCACCTGCCTCAAACCTGAAAAGATTATCGTCATATGAGGTTGAGCTGATAAAAAAATGGATAAAACAAGGAGCTAAATATGAAAAACACTGGGCATTTATTCCTCCAAAATCAATGCCTGTCCCCACAGTGGAAAATACCGCATGGCCCAAAAATCAGATAGATAATTTTATACTGCAAAAGTTGGAGCAAAAAGGAATCGAGCCAAACCTTGAGGCCGATAAGGAGCGCCTGCTTAAGCGCGTATCGCTTGACCTCACCGGCTTGCCACCCAGCCTGCAAATGATGGATGCGTTTTTGGCTGATAAAAGCCCCGGTGCTTATCAAAAAGCGGTTGACCAACTTATGCAAAGCCCACAGTATGGCGAAAAAATGGCCCTGCACTGGATGGATGTTGCCCGCTATGCCGATTCGCACGGTTTCCAGGATGATAATTACCGCAGCCAGTGGCCCTGGCGCGATTGGGTAATACATGCCTTTAATGAAAATTTACCTTACGATAAATTTATAACCTGGCAATTGGCCGGCGATCTGATGCCAAATTTTACCAAAGAACAGTTGCTGGCAACAGGCTTTAACCGTAACCATAAAATAACCGAAGAAGGTGGCGTAATTGATGAGGAATACCGGGTAAGTTACGTAACCGATCGTACCAATACCTTCGGCAAGGCATTACTGGGTGTTACGCTGGAGTGCGCCCATTGCCATGATCATAAGTACGACCCTTTTTCGCAAAAAGAATATTACCAGATGTATTCCTTTTTTAACAACGTAAAGGAGGTAGGTATCGAATCGACCGTTGGGGGCCCTGAAACCTATGCTAAGAAGCCAATGATGCAGATCAGCAATGAGGATGTAAAAAAGGTGTTAAATTTTATAAATAAGCAGGACACCGCAAAGCTCATCGTATCCATAATGGGCGATAGTGATAAAGTACGCCCAACATACATCCTGAAGCGCGGTAACTATGATGCGCATGGTGATGAGGTTGAACCCGGAACTCCCAAATCTATTTTGCCTTTTACCAGCAACTATCCTAAAAATAGACTTGGCCTTGCCGGGTGGCTGTTTAATAAAAACAACCCGCTTACTGCCCGGGTATTTGTGAACCAAACCTGGCAGGAGTTTTTTGGTAAAGGCATCGTAAAAAGTTCGGGCGATTTTGGCATGCAAGGCGATCTGCCGTCACATCCTGAACTGCTGGATTGGCTTGCAGTTGATTTCAGGGAACATGGATGGGATATAAAACGGCTGGTGAAACAGATTGTAATGTCGGCCACCTACCGTCAATCGGCAATCCTCACACCCGAAAAAGCAAAAACAGATCCTGAAAATACATACCTGTCGCGCGGGCCACGTTATCGCTTGCCCGCAGAGTTTGTACGCGATCTGGTACTGGCCAGCAGCGGTCTGTTAACCCGTACTATTGGCGGCCCAAGTGTTAATCCGTATCAGCCACCAGGTCTTTGGGAAAACGCCACATCGGGCCGTGGTTTATTGGCCAATTATAAACAGGTGCATGGCCCCAACCTTTACCGAAGGGGCATGTATACCCTTATTAAACGTACTGTACCGCCTGCTTCATTGGGTATTTTTGATGCCAGCAACCGCGACCAGTGCGAAGTGAAGCGTTTACGTACCAATACACCACTACAAGCACTTGTGATGCTGAACGATCCAACCGTGTTGGAAGCTTCCCGTGTATTGGCCGCCCGGTTATTACAGGATAACAGCGTGGCTAAAGATAAGATCATTAAGGCTTTCAGGCTCATTATGTGCCGCCATCCACAAGAAAATGAGCTGACTATATTAACTGCTTATTATAACGACGGTCTCAAAACAATAAAAAAAGCTGATGCGGAAAAGTTGCTGAGTGTTGGTGAATACCCGCTGCCTGCTAACCCGGATAAAATAACACTGGCCGCTATGATGAAGGTGGTTGATACCATTTATAATTTAGAAGAAGCAATAACCAAAACTTAAGAGCTATGGAAAAAGATTTTTTAGAAAGCCGGTTAAATATTAACAGGCGCAGGTTCCTTTCCCGGCTTAGTTTAGGTATAGGTAGTGTTGCCCTGGGCTCTTTGCTTATTCCAGATCTTTTTAGTGGCAATGGTGGTGAAAGTGAGGCTGATTTTATTCCGGGCATACCTAATTTTGCGCCTAAAGCAAAAAGGGTGATCTACCTATTTCAGGATGGTGCGCCATCGCAATTGGAATCGTTTGATTATAAACCCAAGCTGCGTGATATGATGGGGCAGGAACTGCCTGCATCTGTTCGGGGCAACCAGATCCTTACCGGGATGACAGCCAAACAGGCTTCCTTTCCGCTGGTTGGTTCTTATTATGATTTTAAACAATACGGTGAATCYGGTGCTTATGTGAGTGACCTGTTCCCGCACATAGGTAAAATTGCCGATGATATCTGCATCATCAGGTCAATGAACACAGATGCCATTAACCATGACCCCGCACTTACCTTTTTTCAAACCGGGGCACAGCAGGGTAACCGTCCAAGCATGGGCTCATGGGTAAGTTATGGTCTGGGCAGCGAGAATAAAAATCTGCCTGCATTTACCGTATTATTATCAAAAGGGAAAGGCAACGGACAGGGGGTATACTCCAAATTGTGGAGCAATGGCTTTTTAGATTCCATTCACCAGGGGGTACAATTTAGCAGCGGCGAAAACCCCATACTTTATTTGAACGACCCGGATGGGTTGAACAGGCATGAGCGCAGAAAAATGCTGGATAACCTGGCCGCACTCAATGATATTAATTATAAAGAATTTGGCGACCCTGAAATAAATGCCAAAGTACAGCAATACGAAATGGCATATCGCATGCAAACCGCAGTTCCTGAAATTATGGATATATCTAAAGAATCAGACGATATTGTAAAGATGTATGGCCCTGATTGCCTTATTCCCGGTACGTATGCTGCAAATTGTCTGCTGGCACGTAAACTATCAGAAAACGGGGTTCGCTTTGTACAGCTCTACCACCAGGGATGGGATCAGCATACTAACCTGCCACAGGAAATGGCCGGGCAGGCCAAAGATGTAGACCAGGCTTCAGCAGCGTTGGTTACTGATCTTAAACAACGTGGCCTGCTTGATGAAACATTGGTGATATGGGGCGGTGAGTTTGGACGTACTAATTACAGTCAGGGTAAACTTGAAAAAGCCAACTATGGCCGTGATCATCATCCGCGTTGTTTCAGTATATGGATGGCCGGTGGCGGCATTAAGCCGGGCATCGTGTATGGCGAATCGGATGAGTTTGGTTATAATATTGTAAAAGATCCGGTACATGTACATGATTTTCATGCTACCATACTTAACCAGCTGGGTATCGACCATGAAAAACTAACCTTTAAAAGTTTAGGCAGAAGATACAGGTTAACTGACGTGGCGGGTAAGGTAGTGAAGGGGATAATAACGTAAACGATATGATACCCGCTTTCGGCTGAAAGCGAAGAGAGGGAGAGGTGTACAAAATTACAGAAGTTTAAACTAAAGCATTGCTGCTTATATACAGGTTATTTTAATGAAGACCAGCCACAAAGGTTTTGCAGAAGGATTATTATTTACATTAAATATTTTCATTGTAGTTTTATTGGTAGCCGGTAATAGCCTGGTTGTACCTAAATGGCTACAGCCTGTTGGTCGCCTGCACCCGCTTATATTGCATTTTCCTATAGTGATACTGATGCTGGCCATGGTGATGGAGTTTTTTCGTTTCAGGCCCGAATTCTCGGGTGAAAAACTGTATCAGCGCTTCTCCACTTATCTGCTGGTTCTGGGGGCGCTCTTGTCGTCCCTTACCGTTATCATGGGTTTGTTCCTGTCAAAAGAACCTGGTTACGAGGGTAGTACTTTACAATGGCATAAATGGTTTGGAGTGAGTGTGGCTTTTGTAGCCTATATCATTTATTTATGGCGAAACTCATCGCGCTATACAGCAACCATGGCCAAAACCAGCGCTTTTGTTACCTTGTTTTGCCTGATATTTGCCGGGCATTTTGGTGCCGATCTTACTCATGGTGAAGATTTTTTGCTGGCTCCCATTTTTCAAAAAGAGAAAAATACAGTATCGGTTGATAAGGCACTGGTATACCAGGATGTTATTGCACCCATTTTTGAGGCCAAATGCCTCAGTTGTCATAATCCTGATAAAATGAAAGGCGGCCTAATGCTTACCAATGCAGCTGCTATACTTAAAGGTGGCAAAACAGGCAAATTGTTTGTTAAAGGGCAGCCTGCCATCAGCCTGTTACTGCAGCGTATACACTTACCCGAGGAAGAGAAAAAGCACATGCCACCAACCGGCAAACCCCAATTAACAGACCAGGAGAAAATGCTGCTCTATCTGTGGATAAAAGGCAATCCTGACTTCAAGAAAAAAGTAATTGAACTGCCCGAAACAGATTCTTTAAGAGTACTGGCATCAACCCGGTTAAAACCGGCTGAAAGTACCGAAGAAATATATGATTTTTCGGCTGCCGATGATAAGGACATTAAAAAGCTTAACAATAACTACAGGGTGATATATGCCCTGGCGAATGAATCTCCGGCATTGGCAGTAAATATTTATAACAAGAGCACTTATTCTGTAAAAATGCTGGATGAGTTAAATCCCATTAAAAAGCAGGTCGTGGCACTCGATCTGAATAAAATGCCGGTAAAAGATGCAGATCTTAAAACCATTGCCCGGTTTGAAAACCTACGTCGGCTTAATCTTAATTTTTCTGACATTAATGGAAGTGGGCTAAAGGATCTGGCATCGCTTAAACATCTCAAAACATTGTCGTTGGCCGGAACCAAACTAAATCCTGATGCTGTAAATCAAATTATGGGTATAAAAAGCATAACGGAATTAGCCATTTGGGATACCGGTTTAAAACAAGCTGAGATACAACAATTGCAGGCGGCAAATAAAAGGATCAGGCTTCTATCAGGTTATAAAGATGACGGCAGACCTTTAAAACTCACCAGCCCGCTGCTTAAAAATACCAGTCAAATATTCCAGCAATCATTCCAATTGCAACTGAGCAACCCCATAAAAGGCGTGGATATACGTTATACTACCGATGGTAGTGTACCGGATAGTACAAGATCAGTTTCCTATAAACCAGGCACCGTGTTTACAACAAGTACAACATTGCGTGCACGGGCCTTTAAAGCCGGATGGCTGGGTAGTGATACCG
Organism: Mucilaginibacter sp. P4_E8; assembly: GCF_056401495.1. Taxonomy (NCBI): domain Bacteria; kingdom Pseudomonadati; phylum Bacteroidota; class Sphingobacteriia; order Sphingobacteriales; family Sphingobacteriaceae; genus Mucilaginibacter; species Mucilaginibacter sp. P4_E8. Next base: position 23,405 of record NZ_JBFUJG010000068.1, on the reverse strand, counting down.
TACAATTTAATTTCTACAAAAATACTTATACGCCCGATAGTATTAGTTTTTTGGCCCCCGCCGATAGCAAGTATTACGCTGATGGTGCTAAAACAGTAATTGATAAAGAGCTTGGCGGTACCAATTATGGTAATATGAAATGGCTGGGCTCTCAAAAGGATATGACTATGCTACTGCTGTTTAAAAAACCAATCAATCTGCATTCGCTTACGCTAAATACAATACGTAATATAGATGGCCAGATATTTTTACCGGCCGAAATCGAAGTTTGGGGAGGTACAGATGAGCAACACTTAAAATTATTGAGCACACTAAGCACAGCACCCCCGCATAAAAAAGATCCGGTTGCTGTCATCAGCCTGGAGTGCAGGCTTAAAACGACCGCCTCCATATCCTGCATAAAATTAATGGCAAGGCCACTTAAAAAAGTGCCAGCCTGGCACCCGGCAAAAGGTAAACCCGGATGGGTTTTTACAGACGAGCTGTTTTTAAATTAGAAAATTGAACCTGGTAAATTGAAAGGGTTCTGTTTTAATTTTTATGCAAAATCGCCAAAGATTGTAAACAGATGTATTTTTATGTTATAAATCTTATTCTAAGTAAAAGCTGCCCCGAAAGGGCGGCTTTTACTTTTTTATGATCACCATATTAGCCGCTCACCAGGCTTAAATTTAACACTCAAACCAAAAGCACCTTCTGCAACACGCAATAGAAATATCTGATGTTGCTTGCTTAAAATCACCCATAAAATAGTTCGGTAATTTAATTGGGACTGGTAATCAAATTATTAGCAGTAATGGCAGGATAATTTTTAATCAGGAAAAATTTGTTTGTATCTAAAATGTTTCTACCTTTATTATAAGAATAGACCAGAATAGAATAACTAAATTAAAAAAACCAATTATGAAAAGAAAAGTACCACCTAAAAACTTAGGCCTGTTAATGCTATGCGGCATTTTGCTGCTTTGTTCCCAGCAGGCTTTCTCCCAAAAACTTAAAAAGATTTCCGGCCATGTAAGGGATGAACGTGGTTTAGTTTTACCGGGTGTGAGTATTCTTCTTCAGGGAAGTTCAGAGGGAACCACAACCGATTCGAACGGATCTTATACCATCAATGTTCCGGATAATAATGCCATTCTTGTATTCACTTTTATCGGCTATGAAAAGAAAACGGTAAAGGTTAGTAGTGATTGGACCGGAGACGTAGCGTTGGTTCCGGATAAGAGATCCGGTGAACTGAACGAAGTTGTTGTTATTGGTTACGGAACAAGAAAAAAAGCTAACCTAACGGGTGCGGTAAGTACTATTAAAGGTACCGAACTTGAAAAATCACCGGTTGCCAACGTCTCTAACACGTTGGCAGGAGCGGTTTCGGGTATTATTGCCAATACACCCAGCGGTGAACCCGGAGCTGATGATGCTAAAATCCTGATCAGGGGTAAAGGGACTCTTGGTGGCAATACAGGTCCACTTGTTGTTGTGGATGGTATACCAGACCGCGGTTTTAATCGCCTTGATCCGGCAGATATTGAATCTTTTACAGTACTTAAGGATGCAACCGGTGCTATTTATGGTGCAAGGGCCGCCAATGGTGTTATCTTGATCACAACCAAGAGGGGAACCACAGGTAAAACCTCGTTATCATTCACCTCCAATTTTTCTATCACCCAACCTACCAGGGTTCCAAAAATGCTCAGCTCATGGGAGTACGCGCAATCTACCAATGAGTATAATCAGCTGGTAGGGCAGCAGCCTGAATATACCGCTGATGACATTCAGAAATACAAAGATGGCTCCGACCCGCTGGGCCACCCAAACACCAATTGGTGGGATGCGGTGATGAGGCCATGGGCAACGCAAACAAACAACGTATTAACTTTGAGGGGAGGATCTGAAAAAATAAAATATTATCTTTCAGGTCAGCACCTGTATCAGAATAGTTTATACCGTGGCGGAACCGACCGTTATAAGAATGACAACGCTCGGGCCAATATTGATATAGCGGCCACAAACAATTTTAAAATAGGTGTAGATGTAGCTTACCGGGCCGAAAACAAAAAGGGCGTATCACCAGGGTACGATGCCGGGGCTATCTTCAGTCAGCTTTGGAGCGCGTACCCTTATCTGGTACCGGTATATCCTAACGGAAAAGTTGGTGTTGGTATAGGTGGCGGGCCTGCTACCAGTATGGTATATATATTGAATGGTGGTTTAGGCTTTACTAATAATGATTACCAGTTTTTACAAACCAAAACATCGTTTAGCTGGGCCTTGCCAAAAATAACCCCGGGCCTGCACCTTGATGGTTATTTTGCCTATGATGTAAACTCTATTGATTATAAAGGATTTACCGCTATGCCACCTCCGGCCTATAGCTATAACAAAAACACCCAGAATTATGATGAATACATCTCAACCGTTCCTCCAAATCTCACTTTGCAGGATAGCTCAATGACAAGCCGGTTGATCAACCTGAAATTGGGATATGAACATAAATTCAATAAAAGTACCATTGAGGCGTTTGTTGCCTATGAACAGCAGCAGCAAACTTATAAAGAACTTGATGCTTACAGAACCGGTTTCTTGAGTAATACCGTTACCGAACTATTTGCCGGCAGTACCGCCGGGTCTACCAATAACTCATCAACCAGGCAGTTTGCCCGTCAGAATTTTATCAGCAGGTTGTCCTATAATTATGATGACAGGTATTTGCTTGATTACAATATGCGTTATGATGGTTCGCCAAATTTCCCTGCCGGAAAGCGTTTTGGCTTTTTCCCTTCATTGTCTGCCGCCTGGAGAATTTCGCAGGAGAGCTTTTTTCATTCTTCATTTATTGATGATTTGAAATTGAGAGCATCATGGGGTAAAACTGGTAATGATGCGGTGAGCGCGTTCCAGTACATACAAACATATGGCCTGCAGGCTGGTCAGCTTTCACAGTATTTGGGAGGCGGCTATTACTACGGCCCAAATGCAACGCAGGCGCCGGGTTTTATATTGGGGCCAACACCTAATACCAATATTACATGGGAAGTGGCTACTACTACCAACATAGGTTTAGATGCTCAGTTATTCCATGCCTTATCGGTAAGTATTGATGTTTTTCAATCCAAACGCAAGGATATTCTGATACCGCCAAGTGCAGCTGTGCCAGACTATACAGGCCTTACCTTACCCGATGAAAACCTGGGTAAAGTAAACAATAAAGGTATCGAAATTGATTTGGGTTATGGTAAACGCGTAAGCAACGATTTTTCTTACAATATCAGCGCGAACATGACTTATGCGGTTAACAAGATCATCTACCGGGCAGAACCGGCCAATGTGCCCGATTACCAAAAAAGTACAGGCTTCCCTATAGATTCATGGTTGCTATACCAGGCCGATGGTATATTTCAGAATACCACTGAACTTAATTCGTATCCCCATCCTGTAGGCACAGGCGTTGGCGATATAAGGTATAAAGATGTCAATAACGACGGGCAAATCAACGACCTGGATAAAGTACGCAGCACATTATCCAATACACCTCAATTACTTTACGGTACCACCTTCGGCGCCAAATTCAAGAATTTTGATGTGACCATATTTTTCCAGGGGCAGGCGCGTGCAAAAGCTATCCTGATACCTAACGGTTTAAATATGGCCGAAGAGTTTTTTACCGGTCGCTGGCAAAAAGAGGGGGATAATACATACCCGCGAACCTTTAATGGCCCAACAAGCCGTACCTACGGTTCAAATGCCTACCCGTCGACATTTTGGTTACGCAACGATGCTTTTCTTCGTTTGAAGAATGTGGAGCTGGGGTATAACTTCTCTAAAGAATGGCTGAGCAAGATCAAGGTTCAGGCTGCAAGGATATTTGTAAGCGGTAATAACCTGTTTTCGGTTGATAGTTTCGGACCTTCATTTGATCCGGAAAGTGCTACAGGTACAGTGAATAATGGTCGCTACTATCCGCAGCAAAGAGTACTTAACCTTGGTGTAAATGTTACATTTTAAAATGATCACAGTGATGAAAAAGATATATATAATTTTAAGCGCAAGCCTGGTGCTGCTTACTGGTGTTTCCTGTAAAAAGGTGTTGGACCTGCAGCCTACGGGTTCGTTTTCTACAAACAACGTGTGGAGTGACCCGGCGCTTGTTCAGGTATTTGTTAATCAGATATATAAAGAGTCGGTATTCGCCTTTAAAGATGGCGGTTTTGGATGGGGCTCACAAACAGATGAATTGTACAGCAACTTTAACTGGTGCAGCGAAAATACTTATGCCATGGGGCAATCTACCCCCGATAATCAAAAGAGTTCTTTCCCGCTCAATTACAGTTCAACCCTTAACTATTGGACAACCCTATACAGCACCATTCAAAAAACAAACCAGTTTTTTCAAAATGTAGGTATGGCCGATACTGTGGGGCATGGGGCTCAACTTAATAACCTTAAAGGCGAGGTTCATTTTTTAAGGGCGTTATGTTATTTTGAATTGTTAAAACGTTTTGGCGGAGTGCCATTAATTACCAAAGTTTACAACGCCAACGACAAAACTTTTAACGAAACAAGAGCTACATGGGATCAGACCAGGGATTTTATTCTGACTGAAATTGCAGCGGCTGTTGCTGCCTTGCCTAAAACGTATACTGATAACAGTAATTTGGGTAAGGCGACACAAGGTGCTGCACTTGCTCTTAAATCGCGGTTGTTATTGTACGCCGCCAGTCCTTATTTTAATACTACCAATGATATGGCCCGCTGGCAGGCCGCTGCTGACGCAGCAAAAGCGGTAATAGACCTGGGGACTTACTCGCTGTACGCAAACGCCGCTACATACAACACCATTTTTACCGATAACTTTAACAGCGAGGTTATTTTCTCGCGCGTGTTCAGCTCAACAGTTCAGGAAGACAGGTATAATACACTTTACCGTGACCTAAGCCCGAACGGGTATAACGGCTATAGCGCCTATAATGTATTGGAACAAATGGTTGAAGATTTTGATATGGCTGATGGTACTCCGTTTGTTTGGGGTAGCCCAACCGCAAATCCGTACTTGAATCGGGACCCTCGTTTTTATGCAGATATTCTGTATAACGGGGCACCTTTTCAAAACAGGAACGCACAATTTTATGAAGGCGGTCTTGACTCTAAAACAAGTACATTATCACCATGGAATGCCTCAAAAACGGGCTACACTATCCGCAAGATGATTGACCCGAGTTATAATTTTAATATCCAGCCTTACAGTTCATGCCAGTGGGTAGCCTCCCGTTTAAGTGAAATTTATTTAAACTATGCAGAAGCGGAAGCTGAACTGGGCAATAGTAACCTGGCTTTAACATACGTAAACAAAATAAGGCAAAGAGTAGKCATGCCTGACATTTCAGGGTCAGGTGCGGCTTTGATCAATAGTATACGTCATGAACGGAGGATAGAGCTATGCTTTGAAGGGCACCGCTACTTTGACATCCGCAGATGGGGGATGGCGGACATAGGTTCAAAAGATGCTTTGGGTATAACTATTACCCCAACATCATCTGCAAACACAGCCTTTACTTACAAAGTTATTACTACCCAAAAGCGGGTATGGCTTCCGGCTTTTTATTATTACCCTATTCCCCGTAAGGAGCTTCAGATTAACACTGCTTTGAAACAAAACCCGGGTTATAATTAAACATCTTATAAAAGTTAAGAAGAAAAGGCGGCAAAACGGCTGCCTTTTTTCTTACTTTGGCTAAAAATCAAGATTTTACATGGATAGAATTTTTCAAGAAATAAAAAAACTGACAGACATACCTTCTTACTCAAAGCATGACAGATTTGTTCAGGGCATGATCAATGCAATTAATGAAAAGATCATTGGCCAGGATGAAATGCTGCCTTCAGTAAATAAGCTGATCAAAGAACTTGGTTTTTCAAGGGAAACGATAATGAAAGGGTACAAAGATCTGATCAGTCGCGGTATTGTTGAATCAAAAAACCGGCTTGGATATTTTGTTGGTAATGGCAATACGGAACAAACCCTTAACGTTGCGCTGCTCATGTATAACCTGGATACCTTTGAGGAACAATTTTACCGGAATTTTCGCCATGCACTGGGACCTAATGTGCATTTAAGTACCTATTTCCACCATGGAGATATTGAAATATTTGAAACCATCCTGATGCAGATAAGAGGCAAGTACGGAATGTATGTTGTGGCTCCTATCCCTCATTCAAAAACTAAGGAGCTATTAGATGTCATTCCCCGCAATAAACTGCTCATGTTTGACCGTTTTGAACCGCTGGATGGCGATTTTAACCATATTACCCAGGAGTTTGGGCAGTCTTCTTACGAGATATTTGCAAAACTGGCGCCTAAAATAAGCCAGTTTGATGAAATGATATTTTATCACTCGCCCGATTCTTTGGACCCTAAAGAGATTGTACAATCTTACAAGAAGTTTCTGAAGGATTTTAAAATCAAGGGCCATGTTGAAAAGGAATACCTGCCGGGGTCTATTGAGAAGGGGAAAGTTTATTTTACACTGGATAACTTTGCGCTTTGGCAAATTATGCGCGACTGCAATAGTCAAAAACTAAAACCGGGAAAGGATCTGGGGGTACTTTCAAGTAATGATGAACCCGCTAAGGAGATCATCGGAATTACAACCTTTTCTGCTGATTTTTCCAACATGGGTAAAATGGCCGGGCTTGCGGTGCTCAATAAAGAAAAGATACAACTTACAGTCCCTATGATCTTATTTGAAAGAAATACGCTTTAAAAGCTCACATGAATTGGCTGGTGATCGCAAGCTTTCTGTTTTTTATCGGTATCCTAGCCTTTGCTTCCTGGTATAAATTACGACGAAATAAGCTCAATACTGTCAACAGCCTTTTTATGGCCGACAGGAGCCTGAGTTTTTTACTGGTAGGGGGCGGTTTATTATTCACCAATATCAATACAGCTACAATAATAGGAGAGAATGAACTTTCCTATACACATAACATGTCGGTTATGGCATGGGGCATAACCTCTGTGGTGGCCATGCTTCTGGTATCTGAGTTTTTAATGCCCATGTATTTAAGGCTGGGTATTGCTACCACGCCAGATTATCTTACAGCCAGGTATGGCCATGGAACCGGCAAGCTGGTATCCGTCATCTTCCTGATCAGTTATATTATTAATTTGTTACCATCTGTACTATACAGCGGGGCAGTTGCCTTCAATGGCTTATTTCATTTTTCTGAAATTTTAAAAACGGATTACTGGACAACGATCTGGATACTGATCTGGGTTATGGGCACAATTGGCTGTCTTTACGCTTTATTGGGAGGGTTAAAAGCAATTGCTGTTTCAGATACGCTGCTTGGCCTGGGCATTTTTGCAGGAGGACTTTTACTGCCTGTGTTTGCGCTCAGGTATCTCGGACATGGCAGCATCCTGCAGGGCCTCCATACCGTACTAAACACACATAAAGAACATTTGAATAGTATAGGCTCACCTTCAGATCCTATACCATTTGGTACGCTTTTTACAGGAATGCTATTGGTTAACCTTTATTACTGGGGTACCGAGCAGTATATTGTTCAGCAGGTGTTGGCCAGTAAAGATCTTAAAAATAGCCAGAAAGGTATCGCGGTAGCATGTTTAGGGAAGCTCATTTCCCCCTTGCTTTTAAATGTACCCGGTCTCATCGCTGTACATATTTTTACCAGCATGCACAATCCTGCCGAAGTATTTCCAAAGCTGGACAGTCTGGTTTCACCACCTTTTATAGCCGGGTATATTGCAGCCATTATTTTTGGTGCCGCGTTAACAACTTTCAACGCCGGTCTTAACAGTTCAGGCACCTTGTTTGTACTAAATATTTATAAACCCTGGCGTGAAAAAAGGTTAAAACAGGTTTCGGAAAAGGAACTGATCAGCACGGCCAAAAAATTTGAGATCATTGTTTGCCTTGCAGCTATGTTTATCGCCCCGTTTATCATATTTGTTAAAAATGGGTTTTATACCTATGTGCAAATTGTCAACGGCTTTTTCAATGTGCCTATTTTTACCATTATGTTTATGGGCTTTGTTACTAAAAGGGTACCGGCACTGGCAGCAAAAGTGGGTCTGTTTTTTTTCATTGTTACTTATGGCCTCACACAACTGGTATTTGATCTACATATCCATTTTCTGCATATACTGGCCATTTTATTCGTGATAACCTGTGGTCTCATGTTTGTTATCGGTAAACTTTACCCAATGCCTGTTCCTTACCAGCAAAAACTTAATAACCAGGTTAATATTGAGCCATGGAAAAACCGGCATATTTATAGCGGGATTTTGCTGGTGCTGATGATCCTGATGTTTATCTTGTTTTCGCCGCTTATTCTTGCAAAATAAATTTTGCACGGTAAAGTATAATTTCTATTTTTATAGAATAGACCAGAATAGAATTAATTCCATTTTTATCTTAATTAAACCTAATATAACATGCGCGTTATGATTGCCTTTTTTTACAGGAAACTATATTTTGTACTTATACTATGTACATTTTCTTTTTCGGTTGCCCGGGCACAAGAAACAGATGTTAAGTTCACTTCATCAGATAAGGAAATTGAAAATGCTTTTATCTGGGCCAAAGGCATGGCATTGCATTACAAAGGGAATGCTGATGATCCGGTGGGGCCATGGTATGAGTCTGCACTACCTCCAAGAGCTGCGTTTTGCATGAGGGATGTATCCCATCAAAGTATTGGTGCAGAAATACTGGGCCTAAGCCGGGAAAATCACAATATGTTTACTTTATTTACAAGTAATATTTCTGCCTCAAAAAATTGGTGCTCCTATTGGGAAATTAATAAATTTGGAATACCCGCTCCTGAGGATTACAGGAATGACAAGGAGTTTTGGTATAACCTGCCAGCCAATTTTGATGTGTTGAATGCTACCTGGAGGTTGTACTTATGGACCGGCGACAGCAGCTATATCAGCGATCCGGCTTTTGTTCGTTTCCAGGAAAAATCTGTCAAAGAATATATAGATAACTGGGTACTTTCAGCCGATTCCCTGTTAAAAAGACCTGCCCATCCTAATGCACCCATTCCTTTTAATGAAGAAGATTCTTTTCACCGTTGCCGTGGGTTGCCTTCTTACTCTGAGGGAGTGCCCAATTTGAAAACAGGGGCCGATCTCGTGGCTGCCATATACAGAGGGTTACTTACTTATTCGGCTATATTGACAGAAAAGGGGCAAAAAAAGGAAGCTGCTTTATATGCCCAAAAGGCTGAGCGATACCGGCAGCGCCTGGAGGCTGATTGGTGGGACGAAAAAGACGCACAATACTATACCTATTATAGCAACGATAATAAATTTGGTAAAGACGAAGGGGAGACCTTTCTGCTTTGGTTTGATGCTTTGAAAGATGATGTACGGGTTAAAAAAACCATTGATCACATTAGCTCAAAAACCTGGAATATGGAAACCACTTCCTATCTGCCTTTCCTGTTTTATAAAAACGGTTATTGGGATAAGGCGAGAGATTATATATTATATCTTTCAGATCCATCTACCCAAAGAAGAGAGTATCCCGAAGTTTCTTTTGGGGTAATTGAAGGAGTTGTTCAGGGACTGATGGGAATAACCCCTGATGCGCGTACAAATACGATCAGCACTATTTATAAAACGAATAGTACAGGTAACGCGACCATAAATCATCTCGCTGTTATTCATACCAAAATAGATATTACTCATCTTAATAAACACCAATCAGTTTTACACAACACCGGAAAAGGATCATTGAAATGGAAAGCCATGTTTTATGGGAATTACAAAATGGCCTATGCTAACGGGAAACCCATACCCGTAAAAAAGGAAACTGACGACCGGGGCAAAAAGGTTTCTTTTATTGAAATTACCGTACAACCCGGTAAAGCGGTAAGTGTTAAAGTTGAAGACTAATCCAAACTAATTAATGAAAGCCTGTAAAAACAAAGTACTGATAATTATATTTCTCGTTTTAATTCAATCATCATTATACGCCCAAAAAACAGTTTTACCCCAACAAACCGACAGGTGGTCTATTCAGCATGACGGTAGCATCACCTGGAATATAAAAGACAGGTTACCACATTCGGATCATATTGAAATGTCGGGCGAAAAAGTATCCCTTTGGGTATCCTATGGTATTGATACCGCGGGAGTATCAAAAATTATCCGTACCGTAGTTTTTCCAACTTTCAGAATGCTTCCTGATGATACCAGGAGTCATATAGCTTATACTTTCGCAGATAACGAATTGCCTCGTATCTACATCAATAATAACTTGCTCCGAACCGATATTTCTAAACTGGATGAATCAGGTGGTACTGCTTTCCAGGTTAAAAGCATCAATCATCACGGCATTATGCGAATAGCAGCACAGGCAGGAAATCCGGCGCAGGTTAAAATTGAACGGAGCCTGTTTCCTTCGGTTGATAAACCTTTTGCTATTGAAAAGTTTGAGTTCACGAATATCAGCAGTAAACCTGTAACGGTTTCTATGGAGCATTTAAAGCGTGAAGTAACAACCGATACCATCCGTAGTAAATCATCGCCACATACGGTTATCATGGAATCTGTAAACGATGGCAGCCGCGTATTACAGCCTGGCAAATCAACTGTTTTTGCTGTGTGCTACCGGGCTACGGATCATCCTTCGTCTCCCATATCTATTTACCCCGAAGCAGAAGAGAACGCAAGAGCAAAACGGATAGCCGAAATTTTAGCGCCATTGCAACTGGTAACTCCGGACAGTATCCTGAATACAGCATTTGCCTTTGCCAAAATACGAGGCACAGAAAGCATTTTTAAAACAAAAGGCGGATATATGCACGGTCCCGGTGGCCTGTCGTATTATGCCGCTATATGGGCAAATGACCAGGCAGAGTATATTAGTCCGTTTTTTGCTTTTTCAGGCGATAGGATAGGGAACCTGTCGGCTATGAACTGTTACAGGCTGTTTGCTAAATACATGAACCCTGAATACAATGCACTACCCAGTTCCATAGTGGCAGAAGGTGATACCGTTTGGAAAGGGGCAGGCGACCGTGGTGATCAAGCTATGATCGCCTATGGGGCTTCAAGGTATGCCCTCACTTATGGTAATGCCGATTCGGCAAAGATGTTATGGCCTTTGATCAGCTGGTGCCTGGAATATAGTCGTAGGCACATCAACAACCAGGGAGTTGTTGAGTCAAAAAGCGATGAGCTGGAGGGCAGGTTCCCATCAGGTAAAGCTAATCTTTCTACCAATTGTTTGTATTACGATGCCCTGATTTCGGCAGCTTTGCTTGGCAAACAATTGCACATTTCAAAGGAGCAAACCAATAAATACACAAAACAAGCTGCTGAGCTTAAAAATAATATTGAAAAGTATTTTGATGCTAATATAGATGGGTTTGAAACCTACAGGTATTATGAAACTAATAATGTTTTGCGTGCCTGGATCTGCATGCCATTAACTATGGGGATTTTTGACCGGAGCCGGGGAACGATTGATGCTTTATTCTCGCCTCAGCTTTGGACAGCCGACGGGTTGGCCACAGAAGCCGGAAAAGACACTTTCTGGGATCGCTCCACATTATATGCGCTTCGTGGCGTACTGCAGGCAGGTGAAACAGAACGGGCGATAACGTTTTTGCATTATTATTCGCGCCGCAGGCTCCTGGGTGAACATGTGCCTTATCCGGTTGAAGCCTATCCCGAAGGTAATCAAAGACACCTTTCAGCCGAAAGCGGTTTGTATTGCCGAATATTTATTGAGGGGTTATTTGGGATGCGGCCAACAGGTTTTAATAGTTTTAACTGTACACCCAGATTACCAAAAAACTGGAACTACATGGCATTAAATAACATTCATTCGTTTGGGACAGTATTTGATTTGAAAATAATAAGACAGGCAAATGGTAAAATAATGATGAACATAATCGAAGGAAATAATAAACAATCCTATATCACTAAAGAAGGAGAAATGGTTCATGTTAAGCTATAGTTGGCCTTACTCCGTAAAACGTCATTTAAATAAAACGACAGCAAGACAGCAGGCAGTTTTGTGATCCACTAAAGGGAGTAAACTAATAAAGCGGCCTAAAGCCGCTTTATTAGTTATTATTTAAACTGATTATTTTTTATTGAGGTGAGCTCCATCCATCTCCCCAGCCGGTACCGCCCTGGTTTTTATTGTCTTTAATCAACTTGTCATATTTAACAGCCTGCTCTTTGGTTAAAACAGCTTTTATCTTGGTTATTGTTTCGGTGCGAAGCGGCTTTATGGCTACTAACATTTTAGCATTGTCACCGTGCTCAGCCGCCTTAATTTTATCAAATTTTTGCGACGACTCCTTGTAAATTGCTGAAATTTTACCGGTTTGTACATCAGTGAGTTTTAGTTGTTTTTGTAGTTCTTTTGCCTTTTCAACCGGGCCTACTGCAGCCGGGTGAGTTTGGGCATTAACTGCTGTTGCTAATCCTATGAACAAACAGCATAGTAATAAGATCTTTTTCATTGTTAAATGTTAATTTAGATGGTTTATGATTTAAATATAGTTTTTATTGTTTGGATATAAAAGCAGTGTTTATAGCAATGGCTAATTTGATTTGGCTGTCATGGGCATACAAACAGGTATGCCTTGTTTGTTTATAAAGGTTAGCTTTGCCAGTGATTTAACTTTATATTGCTTGATCCCTTCGGTAATATACAAAAATTGATTCGGTAAAATATTTTTAAAATATTGAACTGTTTTACTTCCAGCCCATTTTATCTCAATTTCGTCTATTGATTTTGCCTGACCAATCCCCATTTCCTGCTGTAGTGGCGATGCCCCGAAACTTCCGCCCGAGTTCACATCTTTGTACACACTTCTTTTAACTCCATTTTCAGTAAAAGTCACTTTTATATGGCTTCCTATGGCAGCTTTATTTGCTTTTACCCCCTCCAGCTTTAAACTTATCCAGTTATTATTCCCAATTCCCGGATTTAGGTATAATGAGCTGGTATAAGAATCCCCTTTATAGGCGCCTCCCATTTCAGCATAAATATCCTGTTGCCCGGTATTTCTCAGGTCGGCAAAGGCAATACCATGACCTTTTTGTAAATTACCTGTGCGGGAAGATGCAGTAATGTCAACAAACCTTTTTCCATTAATGTTTTTAAATAATTTATTAGGCACTAATGATTTAAAATCAGGATTGCCTGTGCCAAAATACATGTCCGGGTAACCATCATTATCAATATCACCAAAATTACCCCCCATGCTATAAACCACCTTATTTAATCCTGCTTCTGTAGTTACATCAGTAAAAGTGCCATCATGATTGTTTTTATATAAAAACACGTTACCAGCATTTGGAACAGGGTGTCCCAGTGCTTCGGCAGCGCTATAGTATCCCAGTGTTTGGTTAAATTGGTAATCGCTTACCAGTATATCCTGCCAGCCATCATTATTATAATCGTAAAACCAGGTGGTAAATGTTCTTTCTCTATTTTTGTCAAGGCCGGCTTTCATGGTAACATTTTCAAAGCTGATGGATTGTCCTGTTTTACCTTTATTCCTGAGCAGAAGTTTGTTGCCATTCATGGTTGAAATAAAAATATCCTGCCAACCGTCATTATCATAATCGGCAGAAGTTACCCCCTTTACAAAAGCGCTGATATTACAATGTGCCGATGCTGCAATATTGGTAAATGTTCCGTTGTGATTATTAATATATAATGCACTGGATGATGTATCCCTGTCCTGAGGTCTGTTCATACTTTCAGTACCTACAAAAACATCAAGCCAGCCATCATTATTAAAATCGGCCCAGGTAGCTGTTTGGGTAGGATGAAAAAACAACAGGCCGCTTGGTATAGTAACATCAGTGAAAGTCCCGTCACCATTATTTTTTAATAAAGAGCTGGGCTGATTACCAAAACTGCCACTAAGCCATGCCCCCCTCAAAATAAAGATATCAGGATTACCGTCGTTATTATAATCGGTTTGTTGAATGTTTAAGCCGCCAGTAATACCTTTTAGGCCACTTTGCCCGGTATGGTCACTAAAACTACCGTCTGCATTGTTTTGAAAATAGTGCATAGGATCACTCAGATCCCATCCCGACGTAATGATATCCAGGTACCCGTCATTATTAAAATCATCAATAATAACACCACCGGCCCTGCCTTTTATATCCAGCCCCAAACTACCAGCTATATCAATGAACGGTTTTACGCCGGAAACACTGTCAGAATTTAAATCAGGGATTAACAACTGCTTTGGTACCTTTTGCGGATATTCACCTAAAGTCATGTAAGCAATATTGATTAACCATCGGGATTCCAGGTCATACGGATGAACTCTTAAAATTGCTTTATAAACATCGATAGCTTTTCTTGAACCAGTTTCGATCTTATGGACACCATCATTCTTAATAGGGAAAATACATGATGAACCCGTATGATTAAGCATGCAGTTATTGCGCTCGCCCAAACGCATATAAGCTATACCTATGGCAGGCATTAATTCTTCCATTGACATGAAATCCATGCGGTCGATCAATTTTTCATAGACATTAACAGATTGCTCTTCCCGCCCGGCTTCGAGCAAAAGCGATGCTTTTGAAGACAGAAGATAGGAACCCTGATCATAGGCACCTGTATTGAGGATGGAATCGCAATAAGCTATTTTGGTTTCCTCATTAAATGGGTTTGCAATATTATAGCTCTGTTTATTAAGCCTTTGAAGTATTTCAATCATTTCCTGGTGCGAAGAGCTTTGACAGCAAACTAACATGGAAGCCCCCAGAAAAAGTATAATTGGCACTGCAATTTTGTTTTTCATACATTATTTTCAAAACCTTGATTTAGTTTAAAATTCAGGCCCCGGCATACAATACAGGGCCTGAGTTTTAAACCACTAATATTTTCCGTAACCAACATGGGCCATACGTTCACCCATTTCGGCATAAGCCTCATTTGGGCCGGGCGCCCAGGTACCCAGGCCGTCTACATACCGGTTAAACATGCAGAAGGCAGCTGCTATTAAAACGGTATCGTGAATTTCAGTATCTGTTGCGCCTTCTTCACGTGCTGCTGCAATATCCTCATCGGTTACATTTTTACCGTTCCCTTGTACCTGGTGGGCAATGTGTAATAGTGCCCTTAGCTTATCAGATACGGGTGTATTGGGTAAGCCTGCTTTAATATCATCAATAAGATTAAGGCCGCTTTTTAAATGAGCTGCTGCCGCCGCCGCGTGTGAAGTGTGGCAAAAGTGGCACTGGTTCCAGTAGGATACCGATGATGCGATGATCTCCCTTTCGCCACTGGTAAGGCTTGAAGGGCCACGTAATAGGGTTTCGGCCAGATCAAGTAATGGCCGTGCGGTTTCAGGCCGGTAGTTCAGCAAGCCAACAATGCCGGGTAATTCTTCGTTGTTTAATTTAATATGTGCCATGTTTTTATTGATTAATGATTTTGTAATTTTTCTGTATGGTTTATTTATAAACACTTGACTGATAGCCGTCCAGTGCTCGTTGAGGGGCACGGTCTACATAAAATTGCCGGTCCTGCGGCGCCCATGTCCCTAAGCCATCAACATAGCGGTTAAACATGCAAAAGGCTGCTGCTATCAACACGGTGTCATGTAGCTCCGTATCAGTTACTCCCGCCGACCGGGCATGATCTATTTGTTCGGCAGTTACGTACTTTCCTCCCTTTTGTACACTTGCAGCAATGGCTAATAATGCCTTCATTTTTGGCGATAGATCTGCTTGCTGAAAGTTTTCTTTTATCAGGTCAATATGCCTGATATTACAATCAAGGTAATGACCCGCTAAAGCGCCATGTACATTCTGGCAAAAAAAACAGTCGTTAAGATAGGATACATAAGTAGCTATCAGTTCACGTTCACCTCTGCTTAATGAATTTTCTCCTCTTAATAATACCTCGGCCAGCGCGTTTAAAGGACCTTCGGTTTCGGGCCGGTAAGCCATTAATCCCCGTATGCCGGGTAACTCATTATTTAATTCAATGTGTGCCATGGGTTTTTATTTAATGTTTGAATTTTTATAGCTTAGTTTTTAGTTGCCGGCTTTTCTCTTACAAATAATACCACCAGCAATCCTATAATAAATACGAGTGAAAAGGTAAATATCGCATTGCCATAACCACCAAGTGCTGATACCAGCACACCAACAAATAATACGGCCGATGCGGTAAATATGCGGCCTATGTTAAAGCAAAAGCCGGTTGCAGTTGCCCTGATACCGGTGGGGAACAATTGTGGTATGTAGGCCGATAATACCCCCTGACTTGCCCCAAAGAACAACGCCAGTACAGCAATTTCGACATAAATAACCGGGTTGAATACGGTATTGGTTTTAAACAATATGAAAGACATACCCGCGCATACTGCAAAACAAATAAGCATGGATCGCCGTAATGTTAACAGGTTAACCAGCCAACCCGACAGGAAACCACCGGTTAAGCCGCCCATGCCTAAAAACATCATGCTCAAACCACGCTCTTTTGCGGCATCGTGCATAGTGATGAGGCTTTGAACCCAGGTAGGCAGCCATGAAAATATGGCCCATAAACCAATCAGCATGGTGCCAAATGTTAACGATCCCACAATCAGTTCACGGCGGTGGCTGGCCGAAAGTAATTTATTAAGTGGATTGTTTTTATTAGCCTTGTCGTTGCGGTAGTTTAACCAGCTTTGTGATTCAGATAACAGCCATATGCCGCTAAGCGCAATTGCCAACGGAATAGCGCCAATCAAAAAACCCTCACGCCAGGAAGAAATCACGTAGTTTATTAAACCAGCAGAAAATATCCCTACCGGAAAAGCGATAGAAAGAATACCAATAACAACCGCCTTACTCCTGGCCGGCCAAACTTCGCTCACTAAGGTCATGGTGGTTACCAATACGCCGCCTACACCAAAACCACTCATGAAGCGGCATAGTACTACGCCCCACCAATTGGGCATTTGCCCGGTTAAAATGGTGAAAACCCCATAGCAGGTTACCGCCATGATCAGGGCTGTTTTACGGCCCAATTTATCGCTGATTACTCCCCAGGTAAAGCCACCGAATGCCCAGCCAAATATGAAGATGGCATTGATATAACCGCTTATTGAGTTTACCTCACCGGGCGGCAAGTTGCCTTGTAAATCTTTCACAACTACCGGCAGGTAAACAGACATCAGGGTTGATACCGTACCACCCAGGGCGCTGCTCAAAAAACATATCACGAATAATACCACCCGGTAAACCTTAGTGATATTTGTTGTGGGTTGGCTAACCCGCTCATCAATTACAATAGTGCTCATATTGGTTTATTTTAAAAGGTCATCAAATACAATAGAAACATAATATATGGCGCCAATGGCCGGTGAGCCGTAGGACTGGTAGATATGCTTATTGAAAATATTACTGCCACCCAGTTTAATGGTCGATTTTATTTTTGGCAGCCTTTTGCTCACTTGCAAATCAACCATGGAATAAGCGTCTACACGGCCAGGGCGGGTGCCGTTAAACGTTCCGTACCAGTCATAAGCGGTTTGCCAATGCCAGGCCATGTTAAAGCCAAAATCATTAATAACATTGCTGTTGCCAAAAGTGGCATTGGTGCTCCATTTTGGCGTATTAAATGCAGCTATATTATTTGGATTGGCATTACGCAGGTTAAAGGTCGATAAGGTACCATTACCGCCTAAAGCATAACCTTTGTCAAATAGATAGGTTAAACCGGCGCTTGCTCCTTGTGCCGATACTTTGTCTGGGGCATTAGTGTATAACTGGAACGCATGAACCTTGCCATTAGGGATATCACTCGCGGCCGCGGTATTGATACTTCCATCAGCAGCAAGAATAGGATTGTCGGGCTGTATAACTACGGTGTTAAGGATAAAGTTGGTATAGCTACTGTAATAGTAATTTACATCAACCAATAGTTTATCTGCAATTAAACCTTTATAACCCAGCTCAAAGGCTTTTTGCTGTTCGGGCCTAATGTAGGCTACGTTTGATTTTTTAAGCAGCCCTTTATTATTTGCAACTGCCTGCGGAAATGGTGTGCCGCTTTGCATAGCTGCTCCAAACGCCGCACCGAACGCGCTTACAGACGATGCAGTAAATGAGTTTTCATATACGTTTAACCCTTTGCTGTTGTTAGGCGCGCCACCCAAAATGGTGATAGGGCCTACATTGAGGTGGATAAACTGATCAACAGGGGTAGGGTTCCTGAAACCGGTTTGGTAGGATGCCCTGAAATTTTGGGTTTTATCAACTGTATATACTGCCGAAAAACGCGGGGTAAAGTTGCCTTTAAAGTTCTCGTTTTTATCAAAACGGAGGGAGGCTGTCAGTTTCAGATTGTCGTCAAATAACTTTTTTGCAGCCTGTATAAAGGAGCCATATTCCTTTATGGTTATCTTGTTGGTTTTATCATCAAACAAACTGCCATTGGTAAACATCCTGTAATCACGGAAACTACCGCCTGCAAGCAGTTCAAATATTTTTATGGCACTTGTAAAATCATACTGGCCTTCGGCATGGTAAAATTTACTGTTACTAAAAACCCCTGCTCCGCTCAACCCATAATTATGGATGGATGCATCTTTAGCAGTATTAAAAGCATTTGTTCCGGGTAAAAAGCGGCCCTGATCGGCAAATGTTCTTGCGGCGGCATTATTTTGGGCAGTCACACCGTTTACGTTTCCATTATAAGCCGCGCTGTAACGGGTGAACCAGGTATCGTCGGCTTTATCAGGTGTTACTACATTACCACTCAGATCTTTTACCCAACCACGATTGATGAATTGTGCCAAGGAACGGGTATTGTAGGAGTCATGAGAGTTTTCGGCAACGGAATATCCACGGATAAAAAAGTTGCTGCCTTTTAACTCTGCCCGGTGAGTTTGCAAGACAAAGTTATTAAGATCGAAACGGCTGCTGCCTGTATAGCTGGCAGTACCACGGCCATAGTTGTATTGGTAAATGGCCTCTAAATTGCTACTGATACGGTATTGAAGCGCGCCGTTGAGTTTAAGGCTGTATACGTTATAGTTCATCAGGTCCTTTTCTTCATAACCTGTTCTGGAAACAAGGCCTATGCCGGGCAAAGTGCGTGACACTTCATCGCCATAAATATTTAGCGCGTCGCGGCCGGGGTTATTAGGGCCACGCTGGGCAGGAGGTGTTGATGCGTTTACGTCGGTATAGTTATCCGCATACCAATCGCGGCCGGTAAGGTATGACGCGTTAATTTTAAAGGCAAATTTGTCATTAAACGCTTTGGCATATCTTGCCGCAAAATCGTAAAGACCTTGTGGTTTAACTGCTGATTCGCCGAAATGGTTCATCCCGGTTTTTACCTGAACCGTTAAGCCCTGATATTTAAAAGGGTCTTTGGTGTGCAGGGAAAGTAAACCGTTAAATGCCACAGGACCGTACAATGCCGAAGCAGCACCGGGAATCACTTCTGCGCTTTCAATATCAATATCTGATGCTCCAAACAAGTTACCTACCGAAAAATTGAGGCCCGGGGTTTGATTATCAACCCCATCAATCAATTGCAAAAACCTGGAGTTACCTGTGCTGTTAAAACCACGCGTGTTGATCTGCTTATAGGTTAGGCTGCTGGTTACCGCTTCAATGCCCTTTAAGCTCTGCAATCCATCATAAAAAGTGAAGGAGGGGTTTTCCTTTATTGCCTTAAGATTCATTTTTTCGATGCTTACAGGCGACTGCAAAATGCTTTGGTTAATACGTGTGGCGGCAGATACCACTTCGTTAAGCACAATAGCTTTTTGCTGTAGTTTTACGCTGATGCTGCTACCCAATGTAGTGATCTGCCTGTCAATGGGCTCATAACCCATGGCAGAAATGGTTATGGTAAAAGGTAGCTTTATTTTACTAATGGTTAAGGTATAATTACCCTTTGAGTCGGTTATAGTGCCGGCAAGTTTGTCTTTAACACTAATGCTTGCGCCGGCAAGAGGTTTGCCTGTAGTAGCATCGGTTATATTACCCGTTATTTGGGTTTCCTGCGCAAACAGGTTTATAGATGATAGTAGTAATAATATGATAAATAAAAGTTTTTTCATTGTAATTAGGGGGTTAGATTAATCAGGTTTATTTTTTAAGGTGATCATACCCTTGCGGTAGGCGGGTATAGCCATGATTTACCAGCCGTTCGGCCAGTACATTATAATAGCCGGCATCAACGGGCAAGGCTGTTGCCATCCCGTCTACATAGCGATTATACAGGCAAAACAGCGCGGCTATGAGTACCGTATCGTGAATCTCTATATCGGTAGCTCCCTCAGATTTTGCTTTTTCAATAATTTCGGGAGTTACCTGCCGGCCACTTTTGCCTGTGAGCGCGGCAATGGTTAGCAGGGCTTTCATTTTTTCGCTTACCGGCGCTGTTGCAATATCCTGTTTTACCATTTCGGCTGTGTTGTTTTCACCGATTAGCATATCAGCGGCGGCTGTATGAGCGGCAGTACAAAATTTGCACTGGTTACCAAAGGAAACTACTGTGGCAATTAGTTCGCGGTCAGCTTCGCTAAGGGTTGATGGTCCCCTGAGCAGGATCTGTGTAAGTTCGCGGATAGGTTGAGCTGTATCTTTACGGTATTCCAATAAGCCGGTTATGCCCGGCAGATGGGTTGCAAGAACTATGTGTGGCATAATTGATATTAAATTTGATTACAAGCGGGAGAGGGGCATGTAGTTAATTACAGGGTTAGACCCTCATATATATCTGTAAGTCGTCATCGATAATTGATAACAATCTGGGTGATATAAAAATAAGGTCTGCAATACCTTGCAAATCATGCTAAAGCATAACAATGCCTCAACTCCGAAAAATGAATTAATGAGAAGGGGGAATTAGCAGGAAAATTTAGGCGGTTGCTCCGGGATATCCAGGTGGGGGTGAACCAGTTGTAATACAGGTTGAAGAACAGGTTTAGCCAATGTTCTTACCTGGATAATTATGGCAAATTGTAATAAAGTGATATTGGAATCATCTTTTAGGGTGCCTTTACCATAAGGAATATGTTGTTTTTGAGGAACCTTAGTGCCGGCCATGTTTTTAGCCTGGATAATGTTTTTATCCGTTAGGCGTGTGGTTTTATAATTCGGAATACACATGAGGTATATCGCATTCCGGGTTATCTTCATTTTTACATAATTATAACTGGTATTCCCAAATTGCACCTGGCCCGAAATGTTTTCGTAACGTTTCCAGTCGGTAATGCCCGGCAAATTTGCAGGCAGTTTAACTTCGGTCAGATCATTTGAATTGTAAAGGCCCTTACGTGTTTGTTCGGTAAAAAAATGATCTGTTTTATATTCTAAATATTCATGAATAGCAAGGTAACCCCCTATGTTAAACAGGAAAACAGCAAGCAATATTAAGGCAATAAGCTTTTTCAATTGGTTTATACAAAGGGTTGCTTAAAGATGTGATTTTTAATGGGACTTTCAAAATTTAATTTTAAGTGTTTGCAATGACTATTGTGTCTCTTTAAATAATTTATTTGCCATCATCCAGTTAAAGCAACGGTCCATCCAACTGTCGGTAGTAGTAGCATTATGCATTCCAAATCCATGGCCTCCGGCCTCATAAATATGCATTTCAGCTTTTACATGGTTCTTTTTCAATGCATTATAATAATTTATGCTGTTAGCAACGGGTACAACATGGTCATCAGAGCAATGCACAATAAATGCAGGCGGCGTATCGGCAGTAACTTGTAACTCATTTGAATACTCCCTAACCTTTTCACCTGGCGCGTTTTCCCCAATTAATGCCTTTTTTGATCCTTTGTGTAATATACTGTCCTGAAAAGTGATAACCGGATAAATTAGCAATGAATAATCAGGTCGGAGGTTGGTGTTGGAAGCATTCTCGATCAAGCTTTTTTGGTAATGGGTTGATAATGTTGATGCTACATGCCCCCCAGCAGAAAAACCCATAATCCCAACTTTATTGGGGTCAATATTCCATGCGGGTGCATGTTCACGTATAAGTTTAATGGCTTGTTGGGCGTCTTGCAAGGGCCCTATCTCTTTTTTTACCATGGTGAGGTCATTCGGTAGCCTGTACTTTAACACAAAGGCGGCTATACCTTTTTTAACAAATTCCTGTGCAACATCTTTCCCTTCGTGATTTACTACCAGGTAAGCATATCCGCCGCCGGGACATATAATTACAGCCACACCATTCGCTTTTGATTTTTCTGGCAAATAAGCTGTAATAGTTGGTAAAACTACGTTGGTTACCTTGCCTCTTGCAGAAGTGCTGTCTGATTTTTCGGTTATGGCAGTAGGTTTTGAATTGGGTACTTCTTTGTAAAGCGGTATTACTGTTTGTGCTCTTACTTTTGGTTGAACCATTGTAATTATTAATGCAGCTACTGTTATTAAAATTGTTTTCATAAAAATATAATTGGGCTACAAACCTAATGTAATTTGTATATATGTCCAACATAATAATATATTAATAAGCAAAACGAACTCAGATCACCTACTTATTTCTCTTAAGAATTTTAAATTCGGTTTAGCCTGGATATTAAACGGAGTAACTGAACTATAACTTTAACCACGTGTCAGGTTGATTTATACACTTAACAGGGGCAATTAAATAGAAAACCTCTGCTGTATATATAAATTGCAATATATTCTTTTGTACAACATAAAATTAATACCATTTTTGATACTCAAAGTGTAATGGATTTATGTCGAAACAAATTGAATTAAATAAAGATCTCGGCCGTGTATCTTCTGATACGATGGCAGATGTGGTAGAATCGCGTTTACGCGACTATTTCAAGAAAAAATCTTTTAAACCAGGCGATGCCCTGCCTAAAGAACTGGAGCTTGCCGAAGCATTGGGGGTAAGTAGAAACGTTGTAAGGGAAGCTTTGAGCCGTTTACGGATGCTTGGCATGATAGAGTCGCGGAAGAAAAGAGGTATGATCTTATCAAGTCCGGATATTCTTGGGGCTTTTGAGCGTGTTTTAGACCCAATGATCATCACTGAAGAAACCTTGCAGGATTTATTTGAGCTCAGATTAGTGTTGGAAATGGGACTTGCCGATATTTTATTTATTAATCTTACCGAGAAACATTTGCATGAACTGGAGTTAATAGTTGATAATGAAATTAGAGACAGTGAGCAGATATTTCGTATTAAGAATGAAATTGCCTTTCATGGAAAACTTTATGAAATTGCCGGTAATGACACCCTTAAACGTTTCCAAAATATGTTATTGCCTATTTTCGGATATGTGTTAAAACTGGAAAAGGAACCGGTTTCTGGAAAAGTATCACATCATGATCTTCTGGATTTACTTAAACACGGTAATAAGAACGATTTCAGACATGGCATGTACGAGCATTTGAA
>NZ_JBFUJG010000067.1:0-31273 GCF_056401495.1 Mucilaginibacter sp. P4_E8 | reverse complement strand
GATCACCATCGCGCTTTTTTGTTTGTGCTGTGGTTCCTTATCAGGATTTTTTCTTCTTATCAGCAAAAGAGAACACTTTTTGCAGTAATGGTGTGGTACGTGCGCCCAAATTTGAGCGGATGTTCAGTTCTTCTTTCGCTATCTCTACAAATAAACCATCAATGGCTTTTTGAGTTACATAATCGCTGATATCGGGATTAAGTTTGGATACGAAAGGTACCTTGTTATATGCAGTGGCTGCATCTGTGTAGTATTTTGTAGCGTTTACTTTATTCAGGCTGCCCTGTATCACCGGTTTAAATTTAATAGATAATTGTGAGGTGGTAGTGCGCTTAAAGTATTGAGTTGCCGCATCCTGGTTACCTAATAAAATGTTGGTGACATCCTGCAGTGTCATTTGCTTAATGGCATCAACAAAAATGGGTTTCGCTTGCTTGGCCGCATCTTCGGCAGCACGGTTAAGTGATAATATCACGTTATCGCATAAACTGTTCAGGCCAAGTCCGCGCAATGTTTTTTCAGCTTTTTGAGCCTCAGGAGGGAAGAGGATTTTAATAGCCGCGTTACCAAAAAAACCATTCAATGCCGATAGTTGGTCAGAGCTTTTGCCAGTGCCAATTTCAAGGGCTTGTTTAAGGCCATTGCCTATCTCTAATGTTGATGGGGTTCCCTGTTGTTGTACAGCTGCCTGTGCTGCCTGGTTCAGTGTATCACAACTGGTTAATGTTATAAACACTAACAAAGAGGTTATTATTAAAATTTTTGATCTCATAAGCGGTTAAAATTATTAAAAAGTTACTGCCACAAAAAATTACCCTATCACCTTTAATAGAGCGAATACGCCACCAGCAATAAGGGCCGATATAGGGATAGTAATGATCCAGGCCCAAACCAGGTTAATAGTTACCCCCCAGCGCACGGCCGAAACCCGCTTGGTTAAGCCTACACCTATAATTGAACCTGTAATAGTATGTGTGGTTGATACCGGAATACCAAATCTTTCGGTAATGAACAGGGTTATGGCACCTGCGGTTTCGGCACTTACACCTTCAAGTGGTGTAACCTTGGTGATTTTTGATCCCATGGTCTTCACGATCTTCCATCCACCCGACATGGTTCCGGCAGCAATAGCCGAATAACAGGCCAGTGGGATCCACTCAGGCATTGGCGCACCGCTTTTAATTACGTTTGATGTAACCAGGGTTACATATAATATACCCATTACCTTTTGCGCATCGTTACCACCATGCGCATAACTCAATGCAGCCGCAGAAACTAATTGCAACCTTTTAAACCAGCGCTCAGCAACGGCAGGCTTTGCCCTTTTACAAATGTGCAGTATGGCAATAGTAACCAGGTAAGCTATGAGCAAACCAATAAACGGCGCTAATACGATATAGGCTACAATGGTTAAAACGTAATGCATTTCAATAGCGTTTAGCGGATTGGCATGCATATAAAGTGCATTGGTCATACCAGCGCCAGCAAAACCACCAATAAGCGTATGGGATGAACTGGAAGGAATCCCGAACCACCAGGTGATCAGGTTCCAGGATATGGCTGCTATTAAACCAGCCAGTATAACGTGAATAGTTACATAATGCTCTAAAACTATTTTTGATACAGTTTGAGCCACAGAGTGTTCCTTTATAAAGAAATAAGCAATAAAGTTAAAGACCGCTGCCCATAACACCGCTTGAAAAGGTGTTAGCACTTTGGTTGATACTATAGTGGCAATGGAGTTGGCTGCATCATGAAAGCCGTTGGTGTAATCAAAAATAAGTGCAAGGGCAATAACAACAACAAGTAGGGAAGTAACCATTTAATGATGATTAGGTATGCTTAAGCGTTTTTAACTAAAATTGATTCCATAACATTTGCTGCATCTTCGCACATATCAGTAGCGGTTTCAAGGGCAGCAAGTATTTCTTTATATTTTATTAGGCGGATAGCATCCTTTTCGTACAGGAACAGATCGGCCACAGCGCGGTCAAAAACATAATCGGCCTGGTTTTCCACGCTGTTTATCCTGATGCATGAATCGGCAATATTACGTACGTTCCTAAGGTCCTTTAGTTCCTTAACCGCTTTTTCCAGGTCAATACTGGCTTGCAATATCAGGTCAGACAGTTTACGGATATGCTCGTTAAAGTCGTCAATTTTGTAAAGGCTCATGCGGTTAGCAGCCCCATGAATATAATCGGCCACATCATCAATCGCTGTAGCTAATGCATGTATGTCTTCGCGATCAAAAGGTGTAATAAAGTTTTTGCCCAGTTCCAGGTATATCTGGTGGGTTAACTCATCGCCCTTATTTTCTAATTTATCAATCTGTTTGTACAGTTCCTCCTGGGTGGCGGGGTTATTGGAGTTAACAGCCTCAACCAATACCGTAGCCATGGTAACTACATTGCTTGCCGCTTGCTCAAATAAAGGAAAAAATATCTTTTTGTCCTTGGGTACAAAATATTGGAATATACTGTTAAGTGACATAATGCTTTAAATTGGGATAAAGGTACGGTTGCTTATGTTAATTTAATGTTAACTTTTTAGCGCTGGTATGTGGGGAAAGGGTAAGGTTTGTTTAACAATTTGCAAGGTAAATCCAAATGTTGAACCAAGCCCTTCGGTGCTGCGCACATTAATAGTTTGCTGGTGGGCTTCAATAATATGTTTTACAATGGCCAGCCCCAACCCCGAGCCGCCAATTTGCCTTGATCTGCTGGTGTCTGTGCGGTAAAAGCGCTCAAACAGACGCGGAAGGAACTTTTCTTCAATACCAATGCCATCATCGGTCACTTCAACTAAAACCTGGTCATGCAATACAAAAAGGCTTACGGAGGTGCTGCCTTCTTCTTTGCCATACTTAAAGGAATTATCAATCAGGTTAACCAGTACCTGCCTTATTTTTTCACGGTCGGCATATACCAGGATGCCTTCATCGTATTTTTGTTTAAATATTAATTTAATATGGTATTGCTTGCCTTTTATCTCCAATGATTCAAAAACCTCTTTAATAAGATCATTGATCTTGAATTTGCTGTAATTGATAGGTATTTCGCCCGATTCAAGTTTAGAGATCTCGTCAAGATCCTTGATCAGATAGCTTAAGCGATCTACATTTTTTGATGCCTTATCCAAAAATTGACGGGCCATTTCGCGGTCGTCAAAATCATCATCCTGCAGGGCTTCAATATAACCCTGTATAGCAAAAAGCGGGGTTTTAAACTCATGCGATATGTTTGACAGAAAGTCGCGGCGGAATTTTTCCTGTTTGCGCAACTCGTCAATTTCTATTTTCTTTTGTTTGGCCCATTCCTTCACTTCCTCTTCCACATCATTAATGGGGTTGGCGCTTACATGCTCGCCCAGTGCATCGCGCAGATCGCGGCCCAGCTTTAAATTGTGAATAAGCTTATAAATAAGTTTTATACGGGAGTAAATGTATTTTTCAATGAGGTAATAAAAAACTACATAGCTGGTAACCAGTGTGGCTACAAAGGTCACCATTACATCATACCACTTATGTTGAAAATAAAAGTTAACAGCTGATAGCGTTATAGCCACGCCCAGGGCGGTTATTAAAACCAGTACACGCAAATTCATATCCGTAAAGTTACGATTTGTAGACAATTAACTGCCAGCGGAATGGCCAATGCCATGTTAAATTATAGTTATCAATTTCTGCATTTTTTAATAAAGCCACTAATTCCCCTTTTTTGAAGGCTCGTTTTACAGAAAGCGGGCCATCATTACGCACCATTTTGTTGCGGGTGAGCATATGGGTTATGGCCATAACGCCATAATACAATAACCAATGCCGGTGCAGATCAGTAATGATGATGCCTTTACGTGCCGATGCCTGCATGTTTTTGATGAGCTTTATCCAGCGTTCATCGTCAAAATGATGGGTAAATAAACTGCTGATGATGATGTCACATGGCCTGATGCGGTCTACATCATCAATAACATCGGCTTGTAAATAGTCAATGTTATTAAGCCCGGCTGATGCTTCACGTGCAAAACTGATGGCCGCCGGTGCTGCATCTACCCCTGTTAATTTTAGCTTTAGGTTATTTTTAGCAGCCCACTTGTTAATGGCAATTAAGGTGTCGCCACCGCCGCAGCCCCAATCGCTTATGGAGTAACTTGTACGCACGGGGAAGTCTTTTAAGGCTTTTATTAAGCTGTTATGCCCGCCAAACCATGCGTTAACCTTGCCTAACCCTATCAAAACGGGTGCGATCTCACTGTTAGGTAGGTCAAAATCGTCCATTATTTCAGCGTCGAAGACACGCATTTTTAAATCAGCCATGCAATAGATACGTTAGACTCATGCAAAAGGTTTGCCGTGTGTTTTACTGATCAAAAAACGGGATACGGCGGGCAGGCCATTTAAAATATTTAAGGTAAGCGCGGTAGTATTGTTATTGCCGAATAAACGCTGCAACTGGCGGCCCACCCACAGGCGCCGGGCAAACTGGCTGTTCCAGCTTTGGGTGTAATCGACTTCAAGGGCTGCACGGGTACTGTCGGTAAATTTACCACGCTGGTAATGGCTGATGATCTTTTCGGACAGTATTTTGGCGGAATGGATGGCCATGGTCATGCCGTTGCCACAAAGTGGGGCTATCATACCGGCGGTATCGCCGCTCATCAGGATATGGTTTTCAACCGGTGCCTTTTTTTCAAAGGAAATCTCGTTGATCACCTCTGGCTTATCCAGTAAAAATTCAGCATTACGGAAAATGTCATCGAGATATGGGTTCTTACGGATCACGTTCTCTTCCAGATCGGGCAGATTGCCATACTTGCGCAGGTCATCGCGGTGGGCCATATAGCACATGCAGTAGCGGTCGCCATCGGTTTTGCTTACGCCACAATAGCCATCTTTATAATTGTTGAGTTGTATCAGATCATCGGGGAAATCCATCCTGACATGAAACTTTACGGCCAGGTACGGACTGCGTTTATAAAAGAATGGTCGTTTTAATTTTTGATCCAGATTGGAGCGTTTGCCAAAGGAACCGATCGCCAATGGAGCAGTTAATACATCGCCAGGGGTAACCACTTCGAAATGATTGCTGATAAAACGAATGTCCTCTACACGGGTATCGGTCATTACATTCACCCCTTCGGCAAGGGCTTTGTGGTAAAGGAAGTTATCAAAAGTAAAACGACTTAAACCAAAGCCCCCCAGATCAAGCTTTTGCGAAAGTTTGGTGCCTGATGCCGCGGTGACCTCCAGCCGATTGATGCGTGCAACATTCAGCGGTTCCAGGTCAATATCCAGTTTACTGAGAAAGGGAATTACCTCGTTAGATATATACTCCCCGCATACACGGTGCATGGGGTAGCTTTTTTTTTCGACGACTGTAACCTGCAAACCGGCCCGGTTAAGCAAAATAGCATTGAATAAACCTGCCAAACCGCCGCCAACTACAATTACATCGCTCATGGGTTAATGCATTTCCAGTATCATGCCCTCAACTGTTAAACCCGGCCCAAAGGCAAAACTCATTATTTTTTGACCATTGAGGTTTTGTGCTGCCAGCATTTTTTGCAACACAAACAATATAGTAGCCGACGACATATTGCCATACTCCTGTAGCGTTTGATAGGCAAAGGCGTTGCTTTCTTCGGGCAGTTCCAATGCTTCCTCAACAGCTTCCAGTATTTTACGGCCACCGGGGTGTACAGCATAAGCGGTGATCTGCCCGGCATCAACCTTAACTTTTTGTAAAAAACGACCCATCAATGCCTTGATATGTTTTTTGATCTGCTTGGAAACCCGCGAGGTGAGTTTCATTTCGAAACCGGTGTTGCCCACATACCAGCCCATATCATCACGGGCCTCGGTTACAAACTCTGTATAAAAGTTTTTTAATGACAGGTATGTTCCCTTACCCAAACGATTAGCGGTGTTTTCGACCAGTACCGCAGCCGCGCCATCACTAAACAACGAGTTGGCCACCCAGTTATCAAGAGTATTATCTTTTTGAAAATGCAGCGTGCAAAGTTCAACACTTACTACAAGTACTTTTGCACTTGGCTCGGCACGGCAAATATAGTCGGCCACTTTTAGGGCGTTTATAGCACCGTAACATCCCATAAAATTAATACAGGTACGCTCAGTATCGCGGTTAAGTTGTAGTTTTTCAACCAGTTCAATATCAATACCCGGGGCATGCATCCCGGTACAGCTAACGGTTATCAGGTGGGTTACCTGCTGTAAAATACCATCTTCAAAGCCAATCAGGCAGTTGTGTACGGCATTAATGGCAATAGCTATGGCTTCCTTTTCGTAAAACTTTAACCGTTTTTGCGTGCCGGGAAAAGGTTCAAGATTGGCAGTTTGTTCAAAAAAAGTGTATTGTGAAGGATCACTGATGCCAAAATCAGGGATCACCGAGTAGCGGTAATCAATACCCGAATGATCATAAATACTTTTAAGCCGCGAAGCATTACTTGTATCCAACCCAAACGCGTTCACCATAAAATGGTAAATGTCATTTTGCGCAATACGGTTGTCGGGATTTGCTATCCCAATAGCACTTATGCAACTATCCATTTAAATTTTATAAACCCTGTTACTTACTGATCTCGGTATTCACTGTAATTGTGGCTTCGTCCGATAAGATCATGTTTTTGCCACCAATGCCAAAATCAGATCTGTTTACCTTAAAGCTACCATTAAATACAGCGGTATTGCCTGTTTCAGTATAAGTAAAAGGTACTTCAACCAACTTTGTTTTATCTTTTATAGTTACGTTAAAGTTGCCGGTATAGTTGCCTCCGTTTTTATGTTTAAATGATACCGATTTCAACTTGATTTTTGGGTAGGTGGCTACATCAAAGTAATCCGCACCTTTCAGGTGGCTATCGCGCATATCATTGTCGGTATTAATAGAGCCCGCATCAACCGATGCTTCAATAATACTGCCAGTCAGATCCTGGGGTTTAAATTGTATATCGGCCTGTAAACCGTTAAAGCTTCCGCTGGTATTAATACCCAGGTTTTTAATTTTAAACGAAATTGTTGATTGGGTAACCGTGGTTTTTACCTGTGCAAAGTTGCTGGTTACTAAAAGAATTAAAATTACGGTGATATAAATCTTTTTCATCATGAATACGAACGTCATTTCAAACATAACATTTTATACAATACAAATTTTTATATTAGACGAAGACGAAGCAACTATGTTTAATATTATCACGTTGTTATAACTACAAAAGGTTGCCCTTAAAAGTTTAATAATGTTTACTTCTTTTAAAAAAAACAAACTGCTTTGAATGAAATTTAAACAGCTAATACCCACCCCATCGGCATGGGCGCACCTGCGTTTTGTTTTTTCTGTTTTTTTGCTCCCGGTATATTTATTTGCCTTTAGTCAGGCCGATGTTGTTCACCCGGCTCAGGCTATACTGATATTTTTTATCTGGCATTTGCTGGCCTTCCCGGCAAGTAATGGCTATAACAGTTATTTTGACCGCGATGAAGAGAGCATTGCCCTTTTAGCTAAACCTCCCGAAGTGGATATCAGTCTTTATTATTTTTCGATACTGCTGGAAGCTGTAGCTTTTTTATTGGGATTCTTGATCAACTGGGAATTTGCATTCGCGGTATTATTGTATGGCATTATGTCCAAACTATATAGTCACCCGGCTACACGCCTAAAGAAGTATCCAATTATTAGTTTTTTAGTAGTTTTCTTTTTTCAGGGGGCATTCATTTATTATACAACCTATTCGGCCCTGGCCGGTTTAAGTTTGATAAGGCATTGGGATACGGGTTTTGTGGTAGCCGGAGCTATATGTTCCTGTTTAATAGGGGCATCGTACCCGCTTACCCAGGTTTATCAACATGCTGAGGATAGCCGCCGGGGCGATAGGACGCTGAGCCTGTTGCTGGGCTATAAAGGTTCTTTTATTTTTTCAGGGATCTTATTTGCCATGGGAATAGCCTTGTCCTGGTATTACTGGCATTTGGCGGGTACAATGCTGAATTTTTACTTTTTTCTGCTTTGCGCGCTGCCCATATTTTTGTTTTTTAACTACTGGTTTTACCAAGTGGGCAAATCAACCGAAAATGCTAACTATAAAAACGCCATGAGGATGAATTTCCTTAGCTCGGCATGCATGCTGATTTATTTTGGGGCGCTGGCGATATTTGGGTAGTGGAGAAGCATGATGACAGGGTAGCTCCTATGGAGCAAAAGAATCTTTGGTTGGTTTGTCTACAAATGGGTAGCCTCTACGAGGCATCGTGAAGGATAACAAGAATAGCTTTCTTTGTTCTATGCGAGATTTCTTTGCAAACGGGAACCACTTATGAGGATAGCCCTACTGAGCAAAAGAATCTTTGGTTGGTTTGTCTACAAATGGGTAGCCTCTATGAGGCAGTAATTCTGTTCTCTATGGATATGTAAATGATTTAAAGGCAGTTGAAACGTTATCTCAAGGCGGTAATTCTTCTGTGGGGATATATGGATGATTTAAAGACAGTTGAAATATTATACTGAGGATGATATGCCTCGTAGAGGCTACCCCTTTGTAGCAAATAATTCATTTTATTTTTGCTCCGTAGGAGCTACCCTTATACAAGAGTAATTAATCCATTAAATCCTGGAAAATATACTTTTCATCGTACTTGATTGAATAATCTTTTAATATATCAAGGTATTCTTCTTTAAAAGATTTTTTAAGGTGGTGCTGCTTCTGGTTATTAATATATTTAACAACAGCATCAATTTGCGAATTGCTGTTACTAAAAGCACCATACCCTTCCTGCCATTGAAATTTCCGTTTCGTATATCCTGCCTTGTTTATAAACTCAGAACTATCACCTTTTACAAGTCGCATCATTTCAGATATTGATTGTTGGGGATTAAGACCGATAAAAAGATGCAAATGATCTGTGGCTGAATTTATGGCCAATAATTTATGGCCGTTACGTTGCACAATGCCGGTAATATATCGATGTAGATGATCTTCCCATTCAGATTGAATAATCGCCATCCGGTATTTTACAGCGAAGACACAATGGATGTATAGTTGAGTATAGGTATTAGGCATAATCAAATTTAATGTTGTTGATGCCAGCTACCAAATGTTTTATAGGGTAGCCACCTACGGGGCAAAAAATAATGGATTTTTTTCGTCTACAAATGGGTAGCTCCTACGGAGCATATCAATTAGCTGATGACTCTTAATTAGCGAATACCTCCATGCCGTCGCTCGGCTCCAGCCGAGTGACTACTATTACCCGGCCTCTGGCCGCAATTGTAAATCAAGTGCGTCTGTAATCACAGGCCGGAGGCCTGTGAGATAATCTTCACTCGGCTGGAGCCGAGCGACTGCGGGGGAAGGAATCGCACGAATCCTTACTTTTTTTATTTTATACCATCCCATTAAAACTCCACATGCGCCCTTATCGAGAAAACATTTACCGGTCCGCGGTCTTTGTTGTAGGCGGGGTTTAGGATAAACTGGTAGCCGGGTGTAAGCCAGAATTTCTTTTGAAAAGCGTTTATTTTATAATCCAGTTCGGCAATCAGTTCGGGGGCGTAATTCAGTTTGCCATCGCCTATAATGAAGCCATAGCCACCGGCGGCAAGGTAATCTTTATGCGGATTGGACAGGCCATTTGCCACAAATGCAAGGCCCAGTTCGTCATCGGCTCGTTTCCATGAACTGCCTTTAAGTACGCCCCCAAAACTCAGCGAGCGGTCAATCTCGGTAAAGTACCAGGTTTCGGTATGCCCGTTATTATAGCTTAGTTTGGCAAATACACCAAAATCTTTGCTCAGATACTGATCTGCACTGATGCCGAATCCATATTTATGTTTGCCGTATACCAGATTGGTATCAACTACCGGGTTTACCGGACTTGCAGCCAATGCCTGGCGATAATCACCCATTTTACCATTGTTCCTGAATACTAAAACCCTTACTGTTCCTTTATTCCCGTTAAGGGTGTATCGCCTTTCGTACTCCAAGGTTTGGGTATTAGCCTTGCCTACTTTGGCATCCCATATAGCGCCATTGGCTGTAGTGGTAGACATGGTGAAGGCAAAACGCAGCGTCCAGTTAGGTTGTCCTAATTCGGTATGGACGCCCATTACATAGCCACGGGTATTGGCCGGGTAATCCCATGCGCCATTATCCATTAATGACCAGTTCATGAATTGTGTACGCGGATCGTGGCTAAACTCATTGCCATCATAAAAATCGGCCATGCCAAATTTACCCACGGTAACAGAGAAATAGCGTTTGCTTTTTAGTCCGCCCAGTTGATTGGCATCGTCCTGAATGGTGTCCTTTTCCTTACCCCATTCAAAATTCTGTGTAAAATATAGTCGTGCGATATAAATTTTAGGCTCAGCGCCACCAACGCGAAAGGTTTCTCCATTAGGAAAGCCGGCTGCACCAAGAGTTTTACTTAAGCCCGATCCGCCAGACAGCTCCGGATTAAAATAGGCTTCGGCCCCCTTCCATAACCTGGCCCCGCCAAAAAGTGTAGTAGTTATAGAACTTTGTGTTTCTGAACCTGTAAGCAAACTGTTTGCGCCGGTATAATCAGCACCAAAGGATGGTTTATATTGAGTAATAACGGTTTGTTGAAAATGAAAGTTAAAACGCTGTTGTTTCAAGGTATCCTGCGCCCGCACCATACCTGCAATATTCAGCAGGAGAGCAATAAGTAGTAAGGTTTTTTTCATAAGCCCAATTTTTGCGCAAAGAAAGCAAACTTTATTCAGTTTACAATCCGCATTCCGCATAAAACTGTCGTAAATAAGCTGTCATGAAATCATGCCGTTGTTGGGCCAGCTCTTTTCCCGTTTGGGTGTTCATTTTGTCTTTTAGTAGCAAAAGCTTTTCGTAAAAATGATTAATGGTGGGGGCCGATGTGTTTTTATATTCCTCCTTGCTCATATTCAGGTTGGGCTGAATTTCAGGATTGTATAACTCCCGACCTTTAAATCCCCCATAAGTGAATGCGCGGGCAATACCTATGGCGCCAATGGCATCCAGACGGTCGGCATCCTGTACTATGGCCAGTTCGGGGGAGTGAAACGCGGGTTTGTCAAAACTTGATTTGAACGACATGTGCCTTATAATTTGTTGCACATGCTCAACAATAGCGGCATCAACACTCATGCTGCGCAAATATTGACCGGCAGTAAAGGGGCCAATCTCTTCGTCGCCGTTATGAAATTTACTGTCAGCAATATCATGCAGTAAGGCTGCCAGTTCAACAGTAAGCAAGTGGGCTTGTTCGGTTTGGGCTATCAGTTTGGCATTGGTCCAAACCCGGTTAATGTGCCACCAGTCGTGCCCACCTTCGGCGTTTTTAAGTGTATCGCGTACAAATTGTACGGTTGCTTTAATAAGGTTATCATGTTCCATCTGCCGCAAATTTAAGCGAAATTGAGCGAAAAGCTTAAAGCAGAAAGCTCAAAGCGAAGGAAATGATCTTTCGTCGTATAACGCATTAAAAGCTTTGAGCTAATTAAGCGGCTGCTACTCTTTCCGTATCAATCAGCTCGTGAACATCTGCCTCTAATATGGCAGCTATTTGAAAAAGCCTTTCAACGGTTATTTTAGTATAGCCCAGTTCAATTTTGCTATAAGCATTTTGTGATATACTCAATTTTGCAGCAAGGTATTCCTGGGTATAATTCAGGCGCTCCCTTGTGTTTCTGATGTTAGCTGCAATTGCTTTTATTTTATAATTCAGCTTCTCGTTCATGCATTTAGTGTATTGATAATGTATTATTAACGAGATTAACCACTAAAAGGATTGCTGATTTTTAGTTTAAATTAAAATATTTTTTTATTTGGGGAATAATTTGGGGAATAAGTGGCACCAGGGAACGAAGAATCTATTCGTTAATATGCATATCGATCAACGGATTCTTCACCCCTTTCAGGACAACAAAATAATAAGAAAATAAGGTACAACCTTACTCCGGCACATCATAGCTTACCACAATCGTTGGCAATAAAGTAGCATACTCTAAGGGCACCTGGTTGTAGGATATAATGGGTTTACGCTGACTGTAAAATTTATAAGCGTCTTTAATAGTAGCGTTACTTGCCATAGCCGGCGGATTAAAATTGATGGAAAAGGGGATAATAAAATCATGGAATTTTTCATGATCAGGAATAACCCATTTATGATTTGATTTTTTAAGCGCTTCAATAATTGGTAAGGTTAAAAGATAATCATCGGCATAGTAAACGATTATTTTTTTAATAGTTCCCTTTTCATCAGCAGTAAACTTAAATACCGCGGTGCCGGTAGCTTTCTTTTTAATGATCTCGGGCGAAACCTTTAGGCTATCCCTAAAAAAACGTGTCATTACCGTACCGCCGCCCTGAAAGGGGAAAGCCAGTTCGGTTTGTGCGCTACAGTAAACAGATGATAAAACAGCTATAGTAAATAATACGATCTTCTTCATTTATACTTCTTTTGGTTCTCTTTTGCTGCCTTCGTACAGCTCATATTCCAATAAACGGCAATCCAGCTTGCCATTGTAAAATTCAATTTTCCGAGCCGGACGCAGGCCTATTTTTTTGGCCAGGTCGGGGTTGCCGGTAAAAATATAGCCACGGTATCCCAGGCATTTCTTTTTCATGAAATCGCCCATGCGTTTGTAGGTAGCTTCCAGTTTGGAGTGTACGCCTAATCGTTCGCCATACTCGGGGTTAAACATTACCACGCCTGCATCCTCGGGCACTTCGGTATCTTCAAAATCACAAACGCTAAAGTCGATCAAATGTTCTACCCCAGCGGTTTTTGCATTTTTTTGAGCAATGTCAACCGCGTCTTCAGATATATCGGTAGCTATAATTTTAAAGCCTGTTTCTTTTTTTGCTTTGTCCTTTAACTTACGGCGTTCGGCAAAAAATACGGTTTCATCATAGCCTAAAATATGCATAAAGCCATAATTCATTCTGAATAAACCAGGGCATTTATCAGTTGCCAGCAGGGCTGCCTCAATAGCCAGCGTACCTGAACCGCACATGGGGTTAATAAAAGTGCTTTGCCTGTCCCAATGGGTTGCCATGATGGTTGATGTGGCCAACGCCTCCAGCATAGGAGCTTTGCCTGGTATTTTGCGGTAGCTGTGTTTGGCCAGTGTTTCGCCCGATGTATCAATAAAAATATCGGCCTCATTATCCTGCCAGTATAGGTGTATCAGTGTTTTATTGGCTTCGGCGCCTGAGTTTGGTCTGATGCCTTTTACTGATTTTATCCTGTCGGCAATGGCATCCTTTACCTTTACGTTGGCAAACAAAGGCGTAAGGATATGTTCATTATTAACATTTGACGATACGGAAAAATACCCCGAGAAGTCGATCAGTTTTTCCCATTCAATGGTAACAAGTTCATCATAAAGCTGATTGGGATCATCGGCATTAAAACTTTTTATTAAATAAAGCACCTGGCTTGCACAGCGCAGGTTAAGGTTAAGTGCAATAGTATCGGTAACGGTACCTTTAAGCTCAACCCCGGTTTGAAAAACACGGACTGGCGTAAAGCCTAATGCTTCTACTTCCTGTTGCAGGTATGATGACAGCCTTTTATTACAGGTAATGATGATTTTACTCTCGGTGTGGAAAACTTGCATGATATTTTGCGAATTTATGAATTAAAAACACCCTATTTTAATTTCTTATCTATTAACTTTACATTTTAAATTTTTTTGAGAAGATTATTATGGAAGTTAAAGGTAAAGTATATGAAGTGTCGCCAACAGTGCAGGTAACTGAGTCACTTAAAAAACGCGAATTAATACTTGAATATATTGAGAATCCTCAATATCCTGAATATTTGAAATTTGAAGCTATACAGGATCGCTGCAGCTTATTGGATAATGTTAAGGTAGGTGATGATGTTGAAGTTTTCTTTAATCTGAAAGGCCGTCCATGGACCGATAAAGCGGGCAAAAAAAGTTATTTTAACTCGTTACAGTTATGGAGAGTAAATGCATTGGCAGCCGGTGCCGGTAGCGCTACTACGCCAGAATATGCAGCACCGGCATCAGATATCAGCTCATCAAGCGATGATGATGATCTGCCGTTTTAATTAGTGCCTAAATAATAAGGTAATTATGTAAATAAAAAGATCCCTTTTTTTTAAACTAAAAAGGGATCTTTTTGGCTATAGTTGTTTTGTGTAGCTATAGCACACATCATCTCTCCCAGCGGCGTTTAATTTCCGCCTTTCCCTCCCATTTTGTATATTGTGTAATTACGGCCTGGATATTGGTCGGTTAAAACAGCAACGAGTTATATTTCAAACGGTTATTACAGCTTATCAATTGTTAAATTTTGTTAAAAGCAGTTATTGTCCGGTTATTTAAAATAATTTTGTTTGTTAACAAATGAAGAAAAGAAGTATCGGTTTAATTATTGGGTTAATGGGTTTTGCACTTTTGGGTGTAATGGCCATGCAATTGTACTTTTTAAGGCAATCGTACCAGATGCAATCCGAATTGTTTGACCGATCTGTTAGCGAGGCACTTAACAACGTGGTGTCAAAAGTTAGCAAGCAGGATGCTGTTAACTTTTTAAGTAACAAAGCACAAAGGAATGTTGCAGCAGGAAGTGATAGTGATGCAGGCTTAAGGATAGTAAAAAGCAAGGATAACAGGCAGTATGCATCCAAAACAAGAAAAAAGCAAACCTTACGCGAAAAAAAAATAGCCCTTTTACGCGATAGTTTGGAGCGGATGATCATGCATAAAAAGATGGATGATGAACTGGCCAATCTGCTGCAACAGGAAGGTACTGTTGAGTTTCAGGTAAGGGTAGAGGAATATACAGATGACCTTGGCGTTGTACATGGTCGTTTTACACCGCAAATAGTACGAACCCGTACCATAAACCGGCCTAAAAAACTGCACAAGTATGATACTTTACGATATGTTTATATTGATCCACAATTTGGTAAACAATTAATTTCTCAACCACGCATCAACCCATTGTGGCAGCAGGAACAATTACGTAAGCAAAAGGAACGGCAGGTTGTACAGATAAAGAAAATGCTGGAGACAGATTCGCTGCAAAATTTAAACAGTGGTAAAACAACCGTGATCGAAAACCTGGCCGAGGAATACCGTAAAACCGGCGAACCTTTAAACAAGCGCGTAAACCCTTTCTGGATAGATTCCTTGTTAAGGTTCGAGCTGCATAACAAAGGGATCTATCTGCCATTTAGCTACGAGGTAACAACCGCCAACAGCGATTCGCTTATATTTTCGAGCGCATATGACAATGATGGTAATAAACCTATATTCATTGCAGCCAATACTTATCAAACCCCCATATTCAGTAAGGATGTGATCAATGATCCGGGTAAGATCAAGCTGGCCTTCCCTCAAAAAAACTCATTGATATTAAGAAACATGACCGCCACTATGGGTACCACCGGCGGTTTACTGGCAGTATTGATATTTTGCTTCAGCTACACTATTTTCTCCATCCTTAAGCAAAAAAAGGTATCCGAAATGAAGATCGATTTCATTAATAATATGACCCACGAGTTTAAAACCCCGGTATCAACCATCATGATAGCCAGTGAGGCTTTAAAGGATAAGGAAATTGCCGAGGATAAAAGCCGTGTATCACGTCTGGCTAATATTATTTTTGAAGAGAACGAGCGTTTGGGCAGCCATATTGAACGTGTGCTGAACATTGCCCGTATTGAAAAGAACGATTTTAAGCTGGATAAAAAACCGCTGGATGTGAATGATATGGTGGCTGTTGTGCTGGATAGTATGGCCCTTAAACTGCACAAGTGCAATGCCAAAACTACCCTGAACGTTGCCGAAGAAAACACAGTGATCATAGCTGATGAACTGCATTTTTCGAACGTGTTGTATAACCTGGTAGATAATGCCATAAAATACAGTATAACTGCACCTGATATAACCATAACCACGCTGGTTAAAGGCGGACAGGTGCTTATCAGGGTGGCCGATAAGGGCATAGGCATGAGCAGGGATCAGCAAACAAAAATATTTGAACAATTTTACCGTATCCCTACCGGGAACCTTCATGATGTTAAAGGATTTGGATTAGGATTGAGCTATGTAAATACCATAGTGAAAAGGCTTAACGGTACAATAAGTGTAAGATCTGAAAAAGAAAAAGGCTCGGAATTTGAACTGAAATTTCCGCTGGCCTAACTATACAATATGAAGAAAATACTACTGGTTGAGGATGACGCCAATTTGGGTTTACTGTTGCAGGATTACCTGCAGTTGAAGGGTAAATTTGATGTTGTTTTGTGTAAAGACGGCGAAGAGGGTTTGCGCGCTTTTACCAAACAGATATATGATCTGTTAATATTGGATGTAATGATGCCCAAAAAGGATGGCTTTACCCTGGGTAAGGATATCAGGAAAATTAATCCGCATGTACCTATTATTTTCGCCACTGCCAAAGGTATGATAGAAGATAAAATGCAGGCCTTTAACCTGGGAGGCGACGATTATATCACCAAACCTTTTCGTATTGAGGAGTTGCTGCTGCGTATAAATGCTTTGCTTAAAAGAACCGAGAATACCGATAAACGGGAAGAGGAAAAGCAAACTACGTTTAAAATAGGAAACTATACTTTTGATTATACCACACAGATCATCATCATAGGTGATGCGCAGCAAAAGCTATCGACCAAAGAGGCCGAACTGCTCCGTTTATTGTGTATGCGAAAAAACGAGGTGCTTACCCGTGAGGAAGCATTGCTTAACATTTGGCATGATGATAATTACTTTAACGGCCGCAGCATGGACGTGTTTTTAAGCAAGATACGCAAGTATTTGAAAGACGATCCCAATGTGGAGATCATTAACGTGCACGGCAGGGGCTATAAATTACTGATCAATTAATTGCCCGAAATATCCTGGCCAAAATGGATGAGGTTGCCGTTATTGTCCAGGATACTGAACTCCTTCATTTTCCAGGGCCTGTTCTGCAGCTCACCATTTGGATGAATAACGCCTGCAGATTTGTATTCGGCATATAGCTTTTCTACTTCGGTTACATTCATATAGCAGCTGGTACTTTTCGCAATAGCAGGATCAGCACAGGGCCACAGATGAATAAAAACCCCATCGCGGCTCATGATCAGGTAGCCATCCCAACTGGCATGAAAAGTAAATCCCAGCTTTTCGGTGTAAAATTTAACGGTTTCTTCTTCGTTAAGCGAAGCTAAAACAGGTATGGCGGTTTGGAGCATGGTAACAGCGTTAGGTTTCCCAAATAGTTTCTCTAATATACCAAATACTACTCACGTTAATTCGATGTAACACTTACGTGTAACAACTTTGTTAACACCCGATGGTGGTTTTTATGATGATTAATAAATAGGTTTGTTGCTAACTGATCACATTAATTTATTGTTATGAAATTAAAATTACTTTTTTCATGTCTCATTTCGGCGGGTATAAGCTTACCCGTATTTGCACAGGAAACCGTTGACCCGGCAATTGTTCAAAAGATCCGGGAAGAAGGTTTAAACCATTC
This sequence comes from Mucilaginibacter sp. P4_E8, assembly GCF_056401495.1. Taxonomy (NCBI): domain Bacteria; kingdom Pseudomonadati; phylum Bacteroidota; class Sphingobacteriia; order Sphingobacteriales; family Sphingobacteriaceae; genus Mucilaginibacter; species Mucilaginibacter sp. P4_E8. Next base: position 13,735 of record NZ_JBFUJG010000067.1, on the reverse strand, counting down.
AAAAGTAATGGAAACCGCTTTTTATTTAACCGATGTTTCGGGACCGCGCCTCTCGGGTTCACCCGGATTAAAACGCGCTCAAAACTGGGCGGTTAGCCAATTGAAAACCTGGGGAATGGCCAACGCAAAACTGGAGCCCTGGGGTAAGTTTGGCAAGGGTTGGGAAGTTCAAAAAAACTATGCCGCCATTACCGTTCCCTACTACCATGCTATTATAGCTATCCCTAAAGCCTGGACACCCGGCACCGGCGGATTGATCAAAGGCAATGTAGTAATAGTAAAGGCCGATTCAGCTATCGACCTGGATAAATATAAAGGGAAACTACAAGGCAAGATCGTGATATTTGATGTAAAGCCATTGGTTGAACGCAGCTTTAAATCAGATGCGGCCCGGTATACTGATGAGGAACTTGCCGAAATGGCTAACGCCACTATGCAGCCATCTGAAGGGCGCAGGGCACCCGATATGAACTCGCCGCAGTTTGCTGCCATGCGTAAGTTACGTGCTTTTCAAACTACCTTACGTGCTTTTATATATGACGAAAAAGCGGCGCTGATATTAAGCCAGGCCCGCGGAACTGATGGTACCGTATTTACCACCAACGGCGCATCATACGCCGATACCGCTAAAGCTGTAGCGCCAGAACTGGAAACCAGCAGCGAGGATTACCAGCGCATTTTGCGCCTGGCAAAGGCCGGACAAAAAGTAGAACTGGAAGCTGATATTAAAACCCAGTTTTTAACCGACGATATGCAAGGCTATGATGTAGTGGCCGAAATACCGGGTACCGATAAAAAATTAAAAGAACAGGTGATCATGATAGGCGGCCATCTTGACTCCTGGCACGCGGCCACAGGCGCTACAGATAATGCCGCAGGCAGCGCGGTAATGATGGAGGCCATGCGTATTTTAAAAGCCATCAACTTTAAACCTAAACGTACCATACGTATAGCGTTATGGAGCTCAGAAGAGCAGGGCTTGTTTGGTTCGCGCGGGTATGTGTTAAACCATTTTGGCGATCCTAGAACCATGCAGTTAAAGCCAGAACAGGCCAAATTATCGGCCTATTATAACCTGGATAATGGTACGGGTAAAATACGCGGTATTTATTTACAGGGCGATTCGGCAGCCGGACCGATATTTAAATCGTGGCTGGAACCGTTTAAAGACCTGGGCGCTACTACCGTAACCATCAGGAATACCGGTGGAACTGATCACCAATCGTTTGATGCGGTGGGCATACCGGGTTTCCAGTTTATACAGGATGCCATTGATTATGGCTCACGTACCCATCACAGTAACCAGGATACTTATGACCGCCTGATTGAGGATGACCTGAAGCAGGCTGCAACCATCATAGCATCCTTTGTTTACAATACTTCGGAACGTACAGAAATGATACCCCGCAAAGAGTTGCCAAAAGTGCAGCCTGCCAGGTAAAAAAAGAAAAGCGATGGGTTTAGTTGTCCATCGCTTTTCTTTTTTTATAAGCCGCCTCATTGAGGAACGAAACAAATAACAAACTTGTCATTCTGAGCATAGCGAAGAATCTATCGCCGAATAGATCCTTCGTTCCTCAGGATGACAAAGTTGTGAACGTGATTGCTTTGTGCCAACGACGTATTGTAGATTAAGACATTCTACTCCAACTCTATCTTTTGATGCTGATATGGTATCTCGATATGCCTAAACCCTTTCTCCTTCAGTTTGCCACTAAAGTGCTGTTGTACTTCGTACTCGCCATGAACAAGAAATATTTTTTTAACCTTTTCGGGGTCCTGGGCAGCCAGAAAATGCAGCAGGTCCTCATAATCACCATGGGCGCTCATTGATTTGATCGACCGTACTTCGGCCTTAACCTCATACATCTCGCCATAAATATGTACTTCGTGATCGCCATTTAGTAAGTGACCGCCCAATGAGTTGGGTTCGCAATATCCTACCATTAAAATGGTGTTCTTATTGCTGTTGATATTGTTTTTAATGTGATGTTTTACACGCCCGGCCTCGGCCATGCCCGATGAAGAAATGATAACACAAGGCCGCGGGTCATTATTTAACGCTTTTGATTCTTCTGTTGATTGTATGAACCGCAGGCCCTTAAACCCAAACGGATTAGCATCGGTTTTTAAAACTTCTTTAACGCCTTTATTATATACTTCGGGATGATTCATGAGCACCTCGGTAGCCTTTTGCGACAACGGACTATCAACATAATAAGGTACATCGGGCAATATGCCCCTTTGCTCCAGTGCATTTAAAGCATACAGTAGTTCCTGCGTACGGCCAACGCTAAACGCGGGGATAATTACCTTGCCCTTTTTTATCTCGCAGGTTTGTTTGATGATATCAAGCAATGCATCCTCAATAGGGCCAAGGTCTTTATGCAGCGAATCGCCATAGGTTGATTCCAGCAGAATATAATCGGCCTGCTCAAATGTTTCGGGGTCATTTAGGAGCATATCATCATAACGGCCAACATCGCCACTAAAGGTAATATGAGTAAGCTTTCCATCTTCCAGTATGGATAAATGTACGGCGGCACTGCCCAAAATATGCCCGGCATCGGTAAAGGTGAGTTTTACGCGGGGTGTTATTTCGTACTCCTCGTGATATTCCACAATTTTAAAAAGCCTAAGCGCATCCATCGCCTGTTCATCGGTATACAGCGGGGTTAATAGCGGCAAACCTTTGCGGGCACGGTGCTTGTTGCTGTAGGCAGCATCCTGCATTTGTATATGTGCCGAGTCCATCAGGAGGATGCGGGTAAGGTCCATTGTGGCCGATGTGCAAAATATGGGGCCATCAAACCCTTCGGCCACCAGGCGGGGTATTAAGCCGCAATGGTCAATATGCGCGTGCGATAGTATCAGGTAATCAACCTTTTTAGGGTTAAAGCCAAAATGCTCATTCATGTCTTCAGAATGTTCGCCCATGCCCTGAAACATGCCGCAATCCAATAAAATAGAGGTATCGTCTTTAAGTCTGATCAGGTGTTTGCTGCCTGTAACATTACGGGCGGCGCCATGAAAGGTTATATTCATTTATAAGTGGTGTAAAAATGCTCATGCAAGATGATAATAAAAGCCTAAAAAATAAAAACTAAAGTTTTAGTTGTTGTTTTCATTTATAGTATTTACCTTCGAATTAACCAATTGGATATTTGATGCAGTGTTGGTTAATGCATCAAAATTTTATACTAAGTACTATGGAAATTAAAGAGCTAACGCGCGCCGAAGAACAAATTATGCAAGTATTATGGCAACTTGAAAAAGGGTATGTAAAAGATGTGATCGATCTGTTACCCGAACCCAAGCCTGCTTATAATACGGTATCAACCATTATCAGGATATTGGAAACAAAAGGTTTTGTGGGACATACAGCATTTGGTAAAAGTCACCAGTACCATCCGGTGGTAAGTAAAGATCAATACCAAAACTTTGCTGCTGATAAGTTATTGAGCGGATATTTTGATAATTCGGTAAACCGCATGTTGTCCTTTTTTGTGAAAAAAGAAAAGATTGATCTGAAAGAGGCTGATGCCATAATGAAACTGATAGAGAAATTTAAAGACAAATAATCATGAACTGGTGGCAATACTTATTACTGGTAAATATTTACCTGGTACTGTTCTATGCGTTTTATGTTTTACTGCTACGGAAAGAAACTTTCTTTCAACTTAACCGGGTTTACCTGGTAACGGCTGCGTTACTATCGTTCTTTATACCACTTATACAGGTAGATTGGGTTAGGAATTTGTTTATTACGCAGCAAGTAAAATATACTATTTATAGCAGCCCGGTAATGGTTTATGGTTTTAAGCCGATGGAAGCCACCCACATTAGCATAGGTCAGATACTTGCCGTTTTATATGGCGCGGGCATATTGTTTTTATCGTTAAGGCTCATTTGGCAGCTTATTAAATTAAAAAGAGTGATCAACCAACCGCAGGCAACTGCCGCTTACTCCTTTTTTAAAAAGGTTAAACTAAACGAAGAAAATGCCGATAATCTGATCATAGAGGCACATGAGCAGGTGCATGCACAGCAGTGGCACTCTGCAGATGTACTGCTTATTGAGCTCATCATGATCATTAACTGGTTTAACCCGGTGGTATATATGTACCGTTTTGCTATTAAACACATTCATGAATACATTGCCGACAGGCAAGCCGTACAAGCAGGCACCAACAAAGCCGAATACGCCTTATTACTGCTGAGTCAAACATTTAACACGCCGGCACATCAGCTGGTAAATCCATTTTTTAATCACAGTTTATTAAAACAGCGTATTATCATGTTGCAAAAAAATAAATCACAGCGAATATCGCTTATCAAATATGGCCTTTCGGCCCCTTTATTTATCCTGATGCTTATTTTATCATCAGCAACAATAAATAACAGTAAAACGGTTACGGTTATTAATAACAAGGCGCACCAAATATTTTTAACACCTGCCACTCCGGTGATTTTAGGGGATGCACTTGCTGGTGATAAACCAACTGTAGCTGAAAAAGGAACTTCCGGAACTAATGAAACCACTGTTGTTGACACCACAAAGAAAAGTGGGCAAATATTTACTGAGGTTGAACAGGTTCCTGAATTTCCGGGTGGGCTTGATGCCTTCGGTCGTTTTTTAGGTACAAACGTCAGATACCCTAAAGCCGACCGGGAAAAAGGCATACAAGGCAGGGTTATTGCAACCTTTGTTGTTGAAACAGATGGTTCTTTATCAGGTTTAAAAATTGCAAGGGGTATCAGTAAGGGTTTGGATGAGGAATCATTAAGGGTGCTCAGACAGTCACCAAACTGGAAACCGGGCATACAGAATGGCAAAAAAGTAAGGGTTCAATATTCTGTTCCTATAAGTTTTACATTAGCTAATGACAAATCGGGTAAGCCTGTTTCAGATAAAACAAAGGAAATAGCTACTGCTGATGAAAATGCATCGCAGGGAACGGGAGTTATTTACACATCGGTTGAGCAAGTGCCTGAGTTTCCGGGAGGCCTCAATGCTTTAGGCCGTTTTTTAGGAACAAACATCAGGTATCCCAGTGCAGCACGTGAAAAACATATACAGGGAAGGGTCATTTTGACCTTTGTTGTAGAGGCAGATGGTTCTTTATCAAGCTTTAAAATTTTAAGGGGGGTTAGCCCAGATATTGATGCAGAAGCATTAAGGGTAATGGCGATATCTCCAAAATGGGAGCCCGGCATAGAGAACAGTAAAAAAGTAAGGGTACAATATTCTATTCCTATCAGTTTTACTTTAGCTGATGATAAACCAGGTAAACCAGCATCCAATAAAACCGGAGCTATTAAAAGCGATAACAATGCGAATACTTATGCAAATGTAAAACGCTCGAAAGATGAAAATGATTCTGTTTTGATTCGCAGGTCTTTAACTGGCTTGAAATTGTCTAATGAGCCATTGTATGTATTGGATGGTAAAGAAATAACAGCAGGGGATATGAAAATGATTAACCCGAACACTATTCAAAGCATAAATGTGTTAAAAGATAAATCAGCTGCTGCAATTTATGGCGATAAGGGAGCTAACGGCGTTATCGTGATCACCTCTAAAAGCAAAAAGAAAGCAGTTGAACCTACTAAGGACAATTAATTGACTAATAATCTTAAACGATAAAAGCCCTTTCATAGCAAGAGTGAAGGGGCTTTTATTGTTATTCTGAATTACTTTTTCTTTTTGGCTGGATCGCCAATTGGCTTTACGGAATCCTTTTTACCCGATTGATAATCAGAAGGAGCTTTTTTACTGCCTTCTGCAGCGGGTTTCTTTTTCTCTTTTACGGCTTGTCTGTCCTTGCTCATAGTTTTATAGTTTTTTAATGATAAATTATAACAGGATGCTGATATTTGCATCCGTTAGTGTGTATTATTGCAGTAATTTGCGGGCTTATGGTAGTTAATGCCCGACTTACAGGAAGAAAAAGAATTGCTTTAATTTTTGAAACGTATATCTTTAGCTCAATATTGCAGCAATTAATTAAAGGTAGTTTTTTTAATTAATAATAAGCATGGTGTAGGGTAATTATATTTGCCAACTGCCCGCATAAATGCTAACTTTGACACAATTTTTGATACACATATATTTATATAGATAAATTACAACAATTCGCTAAAAAATGAAAAGTTTTATTCCAACAACATTTTATGCAGGTTTAAACTATGTAGTTGCTATTGTACTGATCGCATCTCCATGGTTATTTGGTTTTGAAGGTCATAAAATAGGCGCCGCTTTACTGCTACCCATGATCATAGGATGGTTCCAGCTTATTATGGCTATTTTCAGTAATAATAAACTGGGTTTTATTAAGCAGTTCCCTATGCAAATGCATAACTTTTTGGATGTACTTTCTGGTTCATTCCTGTTATGCTCACCATGGATATATGATTATGCTTCAGTAACGTTTTGGCCACAAGTAATTTTAGGTGGTTTAATTTTAGTGATGGGTATTTTTGTTCAGGGTTCGCCATTTACAGATGGGCCGCATGAGCCGCTTCGTGAAGGTTCGCTCATGTCAACAGATGCACATGAAGGCAGATTATCTGTTTAATCAAGACATATTTAAATTTTAATATAGAACAAAAGGGGCGCAAAATGCACCCCTTTTGTTTTGATATGCGTTTTAAAACACTTCATTAAGCCCTAAGAAAAAGCCGCTGGAGCCATAGCTGCCCCGGCCATAATCGATACACAGGTTTGAGCGGGTATATTTATTAAACAGCAACCTTAGCCCTACCCCCGCCCCCGGTTCCCAATACCTGAATAGTTTGATGTCGCGCTGGTTATTAGCCGATTCCACATTTACAAAGGTTACACCGCTCAGCAGTTTGTTGGCAGTAAGCGGGAAACGATATTCGGCTTCATTATATACAAATGATAACCCCTTAAAACGGCCAATAATAAATGCCCTGCCTATACGGCCATAAGCATCGCTGCCTGTACCCGGCAAGTCAAGGTAAGGTACCGAACCATTGATCAGGTAGCTTGCCCAGTGCCAAAAGGCCAATACGTTTTCGGGCTGGGTGTCTGACAGGCTCCAGTATTTCCTGAATTCTACTTTTAACTGCATGGCTTTGCGGTTACTCCCGAGCCAGATTTCATTTTCCTTTAAAATAACATCCGCATAAATCCCTCTGAAAGGGCGGTTGGGCTGATCGCGGTTGTTGAACTGGAAATTTACCAATATACCATTGGCCTGATAAGCATTAACGGGATAGCCATTTTTAATACTATACCTGAAATTGTGTGTTTCAGTTATCGGGATGTTTTTGCGATCGTCATCAATATGGCTATAGAAATTGAAACTGAGCCCAGCGCCTACGTAGAAATGTTGAGCAACTTTTCTGTAAATACGCTCATTCATTTTTATATATACATACCTCACCGGGAACTCATTGGGGTTGTTTGGAAAATGCTGGTCATTCATGTGGAGCTCTCCATCGCCAAAGCTTTTGCGCCCGGTGCCCAGGCCGTTATCTTTAGCTATTGTTTTACCAATTTGCATGGTACCCTGCAGGTTCCATTGATTTTGGGAAGAAAAAGCATTGTGCTTAAACTCAAATGTAGAAAGCTTGTTGGTTGAAATATATGCCCCGGCATTAATTACGGATAGCGTAGTATTGACCGGATCGCCAAAGTATTTACCACCTGACGAAATTGCCCCGATAGCGAAACCAACGCTGGGGTTATAAGCAGCAGATGGCAGAACAGACCAACTACCTACCTTGCTCATATTAACAGGGTTGATTGGCTTGCTATTGCCGCTGAAAAAAGAACTTAAAATGCCATTGGCATCCCGTTGCGACTCTAAGGAATCTGTAGTGTTTACCTCTGTTTGGGCAAACAGCGTACAGACGCTTAAAATCACAAAGCATACTATAAGCGCATACCTGCAAATGAATAGTATCAATTAGGGTTGATTTATTAGAGTTCCCCGCTAATATAAAATTATATAGGGAGGATTAAAATAGCCGGCCATTAATTGATCGTTATATTTTACTGATTTTTTTTAGATAAAACGCCACCCGCGTTAGGGATAGGAGCGGATACCGGCTTGTGGTTAAGGCCGGTGCAGTATGAGCGGATAGCCCGGCCGCAGGCAACGCCCTAAAATGATCAAAAAACAGAAGTAATTGTACCTCATATTTTAAATAACTATGTTTAATAAAGTTATAAAATACAGTAAGTTTCTAACCGATTATGCGTATTATATTCTTAATAATTAGCTTGTTACTTTTTGGTAATTATCAAACGGGTGGGTTTGATTTAAAAGCTGATATAAAAAAGGATAGCAAAATACTGAATGAACGACATGGCCGACATGTGGATAGATCCAAATTAGGTGAATTTGCGGTATACGCTAACTTAAATTTATCAGAATTTAAATTCGACAAGCTAATATCAGGCAAACACAGCATTTTAAAATGGACAAGTACTTCGGGCGCTAAACTCACCATTTATGAGGTAAAGTCAACCATTCCCTCTGATACTGTTTACCAGGCCACAATAATTCTGTGGGATTCTGTTGCTAAAAAAACTATAACCAGACCCGGGGAAAAGATCAAGCTCAAGCCAGCTAACCGAACATTTCATACCTTCATCATTCAACCAACCGGCAAAAAACAACTAATTTACATGACTGAACAGCATGAGGGCTTAATGGAATTTCAAATTGGTGATAAAATATTTTATCCGATTTATGAAGATATAGCATTAGGCCTGAAAAAGCCGGATATAAAAGAAATACTAAAAATGGTAGCCACTGTAAAATGACATATTTATTCATCATTTCCTTAGTTGCTAATGTATATGCCACGTACCGTCTTCATTCCTCCAATAAAATCCTCAAAACTATTTGCTTATAAAACAAATAAGCGTATCTTTGCAGTCCCGAAAATGCGGGGTATAATAAACGTTTAAACAATTTAATTTAAAGCAAGTGAATACGTTAAGTTACAAAACTGTCTCAGCCAACAAAAAAACCGTTAACAAACAATGGGTTGTTGTTGACGCACAAGGCGAGATTTTGGGGCGCTTGTCCACTAAGATCGCAATGATCATCAGGGGGAAAACCAAGCCAGATTTCACCCCGAACGTAGACTGCGGTGATAATGTAATAGTTATCAATGCAGACAAGGTAAAGTTGACCGGAAACAAATTCAGCGAAAAGCAATATGTTTCTTACACTGGTTATCCAGGTGGTCAGCGTTTCATTTCTCCTAAGGAGTTAATGGCAAAACATCCTGAGCGCGTAATTGAAAAAGCCGTTCGTGGTATGTTACCTAAAAGTCGTTTGGGTAAAGCATTATTTGGTAATCTGTATGTATATGCAGGTTCTGAGCATCCTCATGCAGCACAAAACCCAACAACCATTTAACTTTTAATTTTAAAGGAGAAAAGAAATGCCAACAACTAACACTTCAGGCAGAAGAAAAACAGCCGTTGCACGCATCTATCTTACCGAGGGTAATGGTGCGATCATCGTAAACGGTAAAGATTACAAAGAGTACTTCCCAACATTGCCATTACAATACATCGTTACTCAGAGCACTGAGGTTTCTGGTTCAACCGGAAAATTTGATGTTAAAGTAAATGTTGCAGGTGGTGGTGTAAAAGGACAGGCAGAAGCCGTTCGTTTAGCTATTGCGAAAGCCATTGTTGAACTTGATCCTGAAAAGAAACCTTCACTACGCGCTAAAGGTATAATGACACGTGATGACCGTATGGTTGAGCGTAAAAAACCAGGACGCAAGAAAGCACGTAAGAGATTCCAATTCAGTAAACGTTAATCAAAGGAGGACAACAAAATGGCAAGAACAACATATCAGGATTTACTTGATGCAGGTGTACACTTTGGTCACCTTACCCGCAAATGGGATCCGAAAATGTCACAGTACATTTTCATGGAGCGTAACGGTATCCACATTATTGATTTAAATAAAACCTTAACCAAGGTTGAAGAAGCTGCTGCAGCTATCAAACAAATTGTAAAATCAGGCCGTAAGGTATTATTCGTAGCTACAAAGAAACAAGCGAAAGATATTGTTGCTGATTACGCAAAAACAGTAAACATGCCATACATCACCGAGCGTTGGTTAGGTGGTATGTTAACTAACTTTGCAACTGTTCGTAAGTCGATCAAAAAGATGTCAAACATCGATAAATTGACTAAAGACGGTACTTACAGCAACCTTTCTAAAAAAGAAAGACTGATGATACAACGTGAGCGTATCAAATTAGAAACACTGTTAGGTGGTATCTCTGACTTGAACCGTTTACCTGCAGCATTATTCCTGATCGACGTTAAGAAAGAACATATCGCGGTTTCAGAAGCGTTAAAGTTGAACATCCCTACATTTGCTATGGTTGATACCAACTCTGATCCTTCAAACATCGATTTCCCGATTCCGGCAAATGACGATGCTACCAAATCAATTTCATTGATCACCAGCATTATCATCAAAGCCATTGAAGAAGGTTTGGATGAGCGCAAACGCGAAAAAGAAGACGAAGCAGAAAAAGAAGCAGCTGTAGCGAAAGCTAAAGCAGATGCTCCTGAAGTGGCAGACAGAACCCCTAACGAAGGTGGTAAAAGAACCCGCAAAACTGCCGAAGTAGCAGATGTTGCAGCCGACACTGATGCTGAAACTCCTGCTGCCGAAACAGAAGAGTAATTTTTTAGTCGTAAGTGCTAAGTTATAAGTCTTAAGTTATTTAGACTTCAGGCTTAGCACTTACGACTTTTAATTTTGTAAGTTGCGAGTTATAAGGTTTCTTGTAATAGCAGTTTACAGCTCATAGTTTTAATATTAAAAATAGTTTTAAGTTATAACAGCACATTAATTTTACTCAAAACTTAAAACTCACAACACAAAACTTAAAATTCAAAAAACATGTCTACAGTACAAATATCTGCAGCCGACGTAAACAAACTGCGCCAGCAAACTGGTGCCGGTATGATGGATTGCAAAAAAGCTTTGACCGAAACTAACGGTGATTTTGAAGCAGCTATCGATTTTTTAAGAAAAAAAGGTGCTAAAGTTGCGGCAAGCCGTCAGGACAGAGAGTCAAACGAAGGTGTTGTTATTTCACGCACTTCACAAGACGGAAAGATTGGTGTAGTTATCGAGTTAAACTGCGAAACTGACTTTGTTGCCAAAAATGCTGAGTTTATTGCTTTTGCTAACGCTATTGCAAACGAAGCTGTTGAAAACAAACCTGCTACTATTGAAGAGCTTTACGCCCTTTCAATTGACATTGATACCACCCGTACTACTATTGGTGATGCTATCATTGACAAAACAGGTAAGATCGGCGAAAAAATTGGTGTATCTAAATATGAAGTTGTTGAAGGCGAAAAAGTTATCGCTTATGTACATGGTAACTTCCGTTTAGGTGTATTAGTTGCTTTAAGCGCTAATGCAGCCGGTGCTGATGAAGCAGGTAAAGACGTAGCCATGCAAATTGCTGCCATGAACCCTGTTGCTATTGATAAAGACGGTGTTGATGCCACTACAATTGAGCGTGAGCTTGAAATTGCAAAAGAGCAGATCCGTGCCGAAGGCAAACCAGAAGAAATGGTTGAAAAGATCTCTTTAGGTAAGCTGAACAAATTCTACAAGGACTCAACCCTGTTAAATCAGGAGTTTGTAAAAGATCCTTCAAAAAGCGTTGCTCAGTTTTTGAGCACTGTTGAAAAAGGTTTAACAGTAACCGCCTTTAAGCGAGTAGCTTTAGGAGCTTAAATATATTATCCCCCTCGTTTTAAAACGAGGGGGATTTTTTTTGCGGTATTATTACTGAACATTTAATAATAAGCATTAAAAATGGCCTGTCATCCTGAGCTTGTCGAAGGATCGCGCGTAAAGGCCTGCCCACCATGCTTCGACAAGCTCAGCATGACAACCGCCCTTTAATCGGGTCTTTTAAGAACGACGTTACAAAGAATTATTACTATGATAACAGCGCTTCACAATCTCAAACTTATTTCAGGTGGCCAGATCACCGATGGTAAAGCCGTTTTAATATCCGGTAGCCAAATCATTGATGTAATTGCAGACAATGCCATTCCTCAGGATGCCAAAAAGATAAGCCTGGAGGGTGCATATCTTGCCCCTGGACTTATCGATCTGCAAATTTATGGCAGCGGTGGCCAGCTGTTTGCCGGTATCCCTACCGTTGAAGCCCTTGAACAATTGGAGAACGACCTGTTAAGCCAGGGAACCACCGGTGTGTTTGCCACTTTAGGTACCAACACCAATGATATTGTTGAAAAAGGTATCGAAGCAGCAAAAATATACCGTACAAAAAGTAAAGGCGCCTTTTGGGGCCTGCACCTGGAAGGGCCATATTTAAACCCGGCAAAACGTGGGGCACATCCAGAAAAATTTATAAAGAAAGCCACCCTTGCCGAAGTTAAGAGCTGGGTTGAGCGTGCTGATGGTGTTATTAAAATGATCACCATAGCACCCGAGCTGCAGGATCAGGAAGTAATAGATTATCTGTACAGCCAGGGTATCATCATATCATCGGGCCATAGCAACGCTACTTATGCCCAGGGAAAAGCATTTTTAAATAAACCGGTGCAGGCCGTAACGCATTTATTTAATGCCATGCCGCAAATGCACCACCGCGAACCGGGCTACATACCTGCAATTTTTGAGGAAAGGCCATATACCAGTATTGTTGCCGATGGCATTCATGTTGATTTTGCCATGGTACGCCTTGCCAAACGCGAACTGGGCAATAAGCTTTTTTTAATTACCGATGCTGTTACTTCGGCAACCGAAGGTGCGTATCAGCATGAGTTAAGGGGCGACAGGTATACCATGCCTGATGGTACCTTATCCGGCTCCTGCTTAACCATGCTTAAGGCCGTTGAAAATTGTGTAAAACTGGTGGGTATTGACTTAGCCGAAGCGGTGAACATGGCTTCATTATATCCTGCGCAGCTGGCAAAACAAACAAACAAGGGCAAAATTGAAAAAGGATTTGATGCCGACCTCATTATTTTTGATGCTGAGTTTGAGGTTAAAAGCACTATTTTAAATGGTGATTTTTTAACAAAGACAACATAAAATTTTAACACTGGGTTTTATTCTTTATTTTTGGCGAACTACTCCCATATGAACAGAGCGTTATCAATTCATGATATACACAAAAGCAAGCTCCTTCTATTTTTATTCAAATTCCATCTATTTCTATTATTAACAAATCACACCAAATGAAGTACAAAAGAATCTTACTAAAACTTTCGGGCGAATCGCTGATGGGCACCAGGCAATACGGTATTGATAATAATCAGGTTTTGCAATATGCCCATGATATTAAAAACGTATATGATGCGGGTATTGAAATTGCGGTTGTTGTAGGTGGCGGTAATATTTTCAGGGGACTAAGTGCCGAGAAATCAGGTATGGAACGTGCTCAGGCCGATTACATGGGAATGCTGGCTACCGTAATTAACTGTATGGCCCTGCAAAACGCGCTTGAGAGCATTGGTGTTGAAACACGTCTGCAATCGGCTATAAAAATGGAGCAGATCTGCGAACCTTATATTCGCCGCCGTGCTATGCACCACYTTGAAGTTGGCAAAATTGTGATCTTTGGAGCCGGTACCGGTAATCCATATTTCACAACCGATACTGCTGCATCACTGCGTGCTATTGAAATTAAGGCCGATGTTGTATTAAATGGTACACGTGTTGA
>NZ_JBFUJG010000066.1:0-32111 GCF_056401495.1 Mucilaginibacter sp. P4_E8 | reverse complement strand
GCTCAGCCGTCATACCAATCAGGGTACAGGCCACCTCATTGGCAAATATGATAATAAGCTTTTCATCCAAACCCAAAATAGCATCGTGCATAGAATTGATGATGGTTTCTATCCGCTTTTTCTCGAACAGGATACTGGCCAGGTTGCTGTTCTCAAACTCATCCAATTTTTTGGTCATGATATTGAAAGCTTGCCCCAGTTCGCCAAACTCATCATCTGATCTGAAATCAATTTGCTGATGATAATTACGGTTTGATACCTCTTTTATCCGGGCGGTTAACTCCTTAAGCGGATTAGCTATATAACCAGGAAAATTTACCGCGAAACTAAAGGCGACCAAAAATAAAAATGCCGCGCAAAAAGCAACCAGTATGGTGGCCTTGTTAGCTGTGCCTTTAGCAATATCATTCTTGTGCCCTATAGCACTCATGTTTAACTGCATAATACCGTAAACCAACTGCCTTGCCTGCACACGTAACTGCGTTTGATGGTCCGCATCCTGGTTAGGCAGCAGTTTAATTTTATCGTAAACGGCGCTTAAGGAGTCGGTGAGTTTTCCCTCGCCTGGTTCAGTAACATTATGTTGCTGCAGGTTAAGGTTAACATCAATTACCTTTAATTGTGCTTTACTTAGCGGACCGTTATTTGCATCAATTGCCGACAATATTTTTTGCGCATACTGCAGTGTTTTATAGTTATCCTTTAATATCACCCCGGCATCGGCCGAAAGGCGGTTTAAATAGTACACGGATAATCCGCAGCATATAAGGGCCAGCACAAACAAAAAGCCAATGCCCGTACGGAGTTTATTTTTAATGGTCATGTTATGATAGTATTACAAGGTCAATATCTGTTTTAGACATTTTATTTAATAACTGGGTAAACACAGCGGTTTTCATGATCACCTGGTAAAATTTAAACCGCGGCTTGCCTAAGCAAATAGTTGTGATATCATATTTTTCGGCCGTTTCCCAAATGGATTTGGCTATCTGGTCGCTTTTTACTTTTAGCACCTCGCCACCTAACTGCGTGGCCAGTTTCATATTATTGATCAGGTGGCGCTGCGAAGCCAGGTTTATTTTATCGCTGCTCTCCCTTGATGTTTGTACATATAGCAGATACCATTTGGAACGGTAATAGGATGCCAGCCTTGCCGTTTTACGTATAATTACTTTTGCCGACGCGTCATTGGTGCTGATACAAGCCAAAAAAAGTTCGGGCCGCAGCTTAATGTTCTTAGGTATCTCGGTGTCAATTTTACGTTCAACCTGGTGAGCTACCTCGCGCAGGGCCAGTTCACGCAACTGTAATATCCTGTCGGCCTGAAAAAAATTATTGAGCGCCAGAGGGACCTTTTTTTCATCATATATTCTTCCTTCCTTTAAGCGGTCTATCAGTTCATCGGCAGTAAGGTCAATATTCACTACTTCATCGGCCATTTGCAAAACCTTATCAGGTATGCGTTCATTAATGGTAGCCCCCGTTATCCGTTCCACCTCTTCGTTCAGGCTTTCCATGTGCTGTATATTCACCGCGCTGATCACGTTGATACCCGCATTTAAGATCTCCATTACATCCTGCCAGCGCTTTTCGTTACTGCTGCCTTCAATATTGGTATGTGCCAGTTCATCAACAATCACTACCTCGGGACGCAGGCTGATGATGGCTTTCAAGTCCATCTCTTCCAGTTCCTTGCCTTTATAAAACAGTTTACGGCGCGGTATTACCGGCAAACCTTCCAGTTGTGCCACTGTTTCTTTACGGTTATGGGTTTCAACATAGCCTATTTTAACATCAATGCCATTGCGCAATAAAGCCTGGGCCTCCAGCAGCATACGATAAGTTTTACCTACACCTGCGCTCATGCCTATGTAAACCTTAAATTTACCTCTCCGCGAACGTTTTATCAGTTCCAGAAAATGCTCAACGGATTGCTCTTTATTTTCTTCGCTCATTTAAGTTTTTGTTATAAAGTTCCCCTTTCAAGAGGTGAACCGCACCACCCCATGCTTAAATAAAACTAATAAAAGGAGATCCCGAAAAATCCCCTTTTATAGTATAGATGTTCATCAAACTAAATTTATAATTAACAACCAAAAATTAATTATAAAAACAATCCATACTTATCTTCAATATCAAAACGCATATACCGCTGCTAAAACAAACTGTGAAGCGTTTTTAGACGGATCACCGGAGTGATTGGTAAATGCCTCTGCCGATCCGTTATCTAACCTAACCTCAGGGATCAGTGACAGCGGGCCTGCTTTGATGTTAGCTGTAAACGTTACCGCGGTTACATGCTCGCCTGCTGCAGGGCCGGCCAAAACAAAATCACCGGTTTTGGTTTTAAAATACTCACCCCTTAATCCCAGGGTTACATCTTTTGATACCGCTATCTGTGGGTATAAGGCCACGCCTGTAAAACCGCCGGTTACGCCATTGGTGGCTTTGTAATCAGCCGCGTTTAAACCCAGTTTAAAGGCATCGGTGATCTGATAGGCAGTGGTCAGGTCAAACTCGGTACCTGCKGTACCACCGGTGATCACGTTCAGGTAAGCGGTCCAGCCTTTTACCGGTACTACCATCAGTTGTGCACCAAAGTTGTTTACACTGTTGGCYGATTTATAGGCATTCCACTGATCGTTAAATATCCCGGCCATYAAGCTCACYTTRTCCGAGAAAGCATAAGTRGCTTTAAAGCCTGCATTCTGGAACGGACCATTGGTGAACATGTACGAAGTGGAATAGTTAAAGTTACCTACYGGGCTGATCACCTCATAACCGATAAAGGTTGACATGTAACCACCRGTCAGTACCAACTTATCGGTCACATCGTATGACATGTATAAGTTCTGGATGTGGAACGAATCGCCATTGTCGCCTGCATTGGGGATAGACTGCCCCTGTCCYCTCGGACCAAAAGACAGTTCGCCTACAAATGCCGCCTTACCTACTTTTTTCTTTAGTCCCAGGTCTATCATACCTATGGATATGGAGTTATGGTCTGAGGCAAAGCTGGTGGGGATATTSCCTTTCTTGTTGGCAAAATCATATTTATAATACGCATCTACCGAACCGGTGATCACCAGTGGCGGATCAGGTGCTGCTGTTTTTGTAGTGTCCTGAGCTTTGGCCATCAGGGTGGTTATTAATAAAATTGCAGGTATTAATGTAAAGGTCTTCATTGTTCTGATTAGGTTATTTTTTAATCTCCCCCTTTTGAGAGAGGCTGTATTGGCTTTGTGCGACGGCAGGGGTGTGTTCTTCTTAGTTTTAAAACAACACACCCCTACCCTCCCATGAGAGGAATCGCACAGTCCCGGTTTATTTTTTTAGTTCATCTAAAGCAACATTCAGTTTAAGCACATTTACTTTGGCAGGGCCAAATAAGCCCAACATGGGTTTTTCAGTATGTTCATCAACCAGTTTGGTTAATTGATCGGCTGATAAACCACGTGCTTTGGCTACGCGGGCAACCTGTACCAGTGCACCTGCGGGTGAAAGGTCAGGATCCAAACCACTGCCCGATGCGGTAACCAGTTCAGCAGGGATCTGCGCACGGGTTACACCGGGGTTATGTTTTAAGAAATCCTGGATACGACCCTCCACCTGTTTCAGGTAGTCGGGATTTGAAGGACCTTTGTTTGAACCGCCTGAACCAGCTGCATTATAATCAACAGCCGATGGGCGTGACCAGAAGTATTCGTCTTTAGTGAACTTTTGGCCTTCGTTTGCATAGCCCACTACACGGCCTTTGTAAGATATGGTTTCGCCATCACCGTGACCGGGAGTTAATTTACCTACACCGGCTATAGCTAAAGGGTATATGCCTGCAGTTATTACGATCAGTATGAGCGTTAACTTTAATGAGGGCAACAAATATGTTTTCATTTTATTTAAATTTTGAGATAATTATATAAAGAATGCTACCGCAAGATCAATCAGTTTAATACCGATAAAGGGTATCAATATACCACCAAGTCCGTATATCAATAGGTTGCGGCGTAATAGCGCACTGGCGCCAATAGGCTTATATTCCACACCTCTTAAAGCCAGTGGGATCAGCAACGGAATAATGATCGCGTTAAAGATCACCGCCGATAATATGGCTGATTGCGGGCTGTGCAGATCCATGATGTTCAATGCTTTTAAAGCCGGGATGGAAACCATGAACAAAGCCGGAACAATAGCAAAATACTTGGCCACGTCATTAGCGATAGAGAATGTAGTAAGCGTACCGCGTGTCATGAGCAACTGTTTACCGATCTCCACAATCTCGATCAGTTTGGTTGGGTCATTGTCCAGATCCACCATATTACCGGCCTCTTTAGCAGCCTGGGTGCCGCTGTTCATGGCCACACCAACATCGGCCTGGGCCAGCGCAGGGGCATCGTTAGTACCATCGCCCATCATGGCTACCAGTTTACCGCCCTGTTGTTCTGCCTTAATGTAATTCATTTTATCCTCTGGCTTGGCCTCGGCTATAAAATCGTCCACACCGGCTTTCTCAGCAATAAATTTGGCAGTTAGCGGATTATCTCCGGTTACCATTACGGTTTTAACACCCATTTTACGCAGGCGTTCAAAACGTTCGGCTATACCAGGTTTAATAATATCCTGTAATTCGATCACACCCAGGATCTGTTCATTTTGTGATACGACTAAAGGAGTACCTCCGTTTGATGAGATCTTTTTAACGTTATCCTCTACTTCGGCGGGGAATTGATGACCGGCCTTAAGCGCTATGTTGCGAATAGAATCAAAAGCCCCTTTACGGATACGTAAGCCATCGGGCGTATCCAAACCGCTGGAACGTGTTTCGGCAGTGAATTTAATAAATACTGAATCTTTTGGGGCTTTTACAGATGGTACCGTTTTATCCTCCCCAGCCAGTTCCACAATCGATTTACCTTCGGGGGTTTCATCAGCCAACGAACTTAAAACACAAGCGGTAACAAAGTCCTGTTGTTTAATACCATTAGCCGGATAAAAGTTAGTGGCTTTACGGTTACCAATGGTGATCGTACCTGTTTTATCCAATAATAAAGTGTCCAAATCACCGGCAGTTTCAACAGCCTTACCTGATTTGGTGATCACATTGGCACGCAGTGCCCTGTCCATACCCGCAATACCGATGGCCGATAAAAGGCCACCGATAGTTGTAGGTATTAAACACACAAATAAGGATATAAAAGCAGCTATAGTTATGGGCGTATTGGCATAATCACCAAATGGTTTCAGGGTAACACATACAATCACGAAGATGAGCGTAAAGCCGGCCAGTAAAATAGTCAAAGCTATCTCGTTTGGTGTTTTCTGGCGTGATGCACCTTCAACCAAAGCGATCATTTTATCTAAGAAACTTTCGCCGGGCTGGGTGGTTACCATCACCTTGATCTTGTCGGATAGTACTTTGGTACCGCCGGTAACAGATGATTTATCACCACCTGATTCACGGATCACCGGGGCAGATTCTCCCGTAATGGCCGATTCATCAATGGTAGCAATACCTTCAATGATCTCACCATCGGTAGGGATGTTGTCACCCGTTTCGCAGATAAACACATCCCCTTTTTTTAACTGGGACGACATCACCTTAGTTTCTTTGCCGTTAACCAGCAAACGGGCGGGTGTTTCTTCGCGGGTCTTACGTAAGCTTTCGGCTTGTGCTTTGCCACGTGCTTCTGCAATGGCTTCAGCAAAGTTGGCAAACAATACTGTGAGTAATAAAACAATGAACACGGTAAAATTATAAGCAAAGCTACCCTGGCTTTTATTGGTAAAGGAATATGCGCTTACTATGAGCATCACAAACGTTCCAATTTCTACGGTGAACATCACCGGGTTACGGAACAGGATGCGTGGGTCAAGTTTGATGAATGACTGCTTTAAAGCATCTTTCACCTGATCGCCCTGGAATAATGTATTTTGAGATGATTTCATTTTTTTACGATGATTATTTTAAGGAAAAGTGTTCGGCAATTGGGCCTAATGCCAATGATGGGAAGAATGCCAGGGCAGCAATGATTATGATCACCGCGAAGATCATCACCCCAAAAGTTGAGGTATCGCTTTTAAGCGTTCCAGCCGATTCCGGAATGAATTTTTTATTGGCCAGTAAACCGGCAATAGCCAACGGACCAATGATTGGCAGGAACCTTCCCAGGATCATTACTATACCTGTAGTAACGTTCCAGAAAATATTACCATCGCCCAAACCTTCAAAGCCCGAACCGTTGTTGGCTGCTGATGAGGTGTATTCATACAGCATTTCAGAAAAACCGTGGTTGCCCGGGTTATTGAGCCATGCCGATGGTTTTACAGCCCAATCTGCACCGGGCATGTGTACCAGTACGTATGATGATATGGCTAAACCTACCAGTATGATAAAGGGGTGCAACAAAGCGATCAGTGATGCAATCTTCATTTCGCGGGCCTCTATCTTGCGGCCCAAAAACTCCGGTGTTCGCCCTACCATCAAGCCCGAAATAAATACGGCTATGATGATGAAGATGTAAAAGTTTAAAAAACCTACCCCGCAACCACCATAAAAACAGTTCACCATCATACCCATCAGCATCATTGTACCGGATACCGGCATGGCACTATCGTGCATGGAGTTTACAGAACCTGTTGATATAATGGTAGTCATGATGCTCCAGTAAGCAGAGTTAGCCGGACCAAACCTTACTTCCTTACCCTCCATAGCACCGGTTGGCTGACTGACGCCCATATGGGTAATAGCGGGGTTACCATTCAGTTCGGCGTTCATGGTTGGGATAAGCAGTAACAGCATCCCGAGGGTCATCACCCCAAATATTACATATGAGAATTTCTTTTTATTGAGATAAAAACCTAAAGCAAATACAAGGGCAATGGGAATCAATACCTGTGCTACCAGCTCGGTAGTATTGGTCAAATAATTAGGATTTTCAATAGGATGGGCCGAGTTGGCACCAAACCAACCACCGCCATTGGTACCTAAATGCTTTATAGCAACTAAGGCTGCAACCGGACCACGTGATACGTGAACGGTATCGCCCTGCATACTGATAAAGGTATCTTTACCGGCATAGCTGGTAGTCATGCCGTTAAAAGCAAAAATAACAGCTATAACAAATGATATAGGCAGTAATATACGGGTAATGGATTTTACGAAGTAATCCCAAAAGTTACCCAGCTTGTCAGTCACCTTATCTTTTAATGCCCTGAATAACACAATGAGCGCGGCAATACCTGTTGCAGCCGAAACAAAGTGCAGGAACATAAACACAAAATGCTGTGTAAAATAAGTAGCGCCGCTTTCGCCAGAATAGTGCTGCAGGTTACAGTTCACTAAAAAGCTAATGGCGGTATTAAAGGCAGTATCTGCGGATTGACCGGCGTTACCATCGGGGTTAAGAGGCAGGTGGCCCTGGGCCATTAAACAAACAAATGCATAAATAAGCCACACGCTGTTAATAGTAAGCAGGGCAAATAAATGCTGTTTCCAGTTCATTTCTTTTTTGGTATCGATGCCGCTGAAACGGAAAATGAAACGTTCCAGAGGGGCCATAAAGTCAAGCCATGTTTTTTCGCCTTTAAAAACACGGGCAATATACCGGCCTAATGGAATTGCCAGTGCAAGCGTGAGCAGGTAGGTAAATACTACACCTGAAATTTCAGTGTTCATGGTTCTAATAATTAAAATTTTTCGGGTTTAAGCAGCACGTACACCATGTATATAAACACAGCTATGGCCACAATGAATAATGCGATCATGATGATTAGATTTTTTCGAAGTAATTAACTGATTTGAAGAAGAGCCAGAAGATGGCTATAAAGGCCACCACATAAATAATAACTTGTAAAACATCCATTGTATTAAGTTTTTACAGGATGCTTTACCAAGCAGATGCCATAAAAAGCAAAATCCAATTAAATATCTGTTTTTCAGCTATTTAATTGGATTTTGGTAAATAAAATGAGATTTATAATTAAAATAAGTCTATCATTTTGATAGGTGGTTATCAAAGTGGGAATTATTCCAGTCCGTATTCCTTCAGCTTACGGTAAAGTGTGGCAATACCGATATTCAAAAGGTGGGCAGCTTCGGCACGGTTACCGCGTGTATGGTTCAATACGCGTTGTATATGGAGTTTTTCGACAGATGAAAGATCAAATGCAGAGATGGGGCTGCCTGCCTTTACCTGCTGTTGTTGAATTTCGTATGGCAGCAGACTTTCGTCCAATACATTACTATCAGCCAGTATTACGGCACGTTCAATAATATTTTTCAATTCGCGGATGTTACCGGGCCAGTCATAGGCTTCCAGTTTATTAACGAATGTATCACCTAACACATTTATTTGTTTTTTAACCTTTAAGGCAAAGTACTGCATAAAATACTCTGCCAGTAGTTTGATGTCCTTTTTACGCTCGCGCAGGGCTGGTAAAGTGATCTGGAAAACCGATAAACGGTAAAACAGATCGGAGCGGAAATGCCCTTCGGTAATTTCGGTTTGCAGGTTACGGTTGGTTGCTGCCAGTATGCGCACGTTAACTTGTGTAGGTTTGGTATCCCCAATTTTTAAAAACTGCTGTGATTCCAGCACCCGGAGCAATTTGGCTTGCAGATCATGATCAAGCTCGCCTATTTCATCTAAAAATATGGTTCCGCCGTTGGCCTCTTCAAACAGGCCTTTCTTATCTTTTAGCGCGCCCGTAAATGAACCGGCCTTGTGGCCAAATAATTCGCTTTCCAATAATTCCTTAGTAAAAGCGCTGCAATTTACAGCTACGAATGATTTGGTGCTGCGGTTACTGGCCTGGTGAATGGCTTCGGCAAAAATTTCCTTACCGGTACCGGTTTCACCTAATAATAAAACAGTGGTATCGGTTAAAGCTACTTTTTGGGCCAGTTTGATCACATCACTGATGGCTGTTGATCTGCCTATTAGCCTGTCAAAACCAAATTTATCATTTAGCTTACTTTGCAGCTCTATCACCGTTTGCTGCAACAGTGCTTTATCCATGGCCTTGCTTACCAGCGGGATGATCTTTTCGTTATCGTCGCCCTTGGTTATATAATCAAAAGCGCCTGCTTTTATCGCCTTTACACCATCGTTAATGGTGCCATAGGCGGTTAAAACAATAATTTCGGTAGCGGGATAGTTTTTTTTGATGGTTTCAGAAAGGGTAATACCATCAATATCGGGCAGCTTAACATCGCTCAATACAACCTGAATATTTTCCTGTTGTAATTTGCGCAGACCTTCTTTAGCATTAGCAGCGGTAAATACCTCATGCCCTTCCAATTGCAGGATACGGGCAAGCAGATTACGCAGCCGTTCTTCATCGTCAATTATTAATAGCTTACCTTTTTGCATCCTTCAGATGTGCAGATTTTAGATGTGCAAATGTGCAGATATTATTTCGGATGCACATATTTTAGGAATGCGGATTTCAAATAACTAAAATCATTACATATCCGCACATCTAAAATTTGCACATCTGCACATTTACCAGGCCCTTGCCCTGCGGGTTGCCCGCATCAGTTGGCGGTGCCTTTTGGCCTCGTAGTAATCATTGGTTACCAGTATGGAATGTATTACGCCGGGTATCCAGAAAAACAGGGTTAAAAAAATATTCAATATAAATGCCCCAATCCTGCCGGTTGTTAAGATGGCCAGGGGAGGAAGTAAAAAACATAAAAAGTATCTCATGGCTGTTAGTTTTTATCAGCTGATACACCGTATCATATACTGTTTAGACCATAAAGATAAATTTTTGTTACTGAAATTAATCGCGCAGGTTTAGCGGGAGTTGTTCGCCAAAGAAAAGGGCTTTCAGTTCGGTTGCATCATTTGGCAACATTTTACCACCGAGGATCAGACGCAGCTGGCGACGACGCAGTGCACCCTCAAAAAGCGCGATCTCATTATCAGTTTCGGGCAATAATGGCGGCACCTGTGTTTTTTGTCCGTCACCATCCAATGCTACAAACGTATAATATGCCTCGTTACTTTTTACTTTAGTGCCCGACGGGATGTTTTGCGCCCACACGTCCATCCGCACTTCAACCGATGTAGTGAATGCCCGGGTTACCTTGGCTTCAATGCTGATCACATCGCCCAGTTTAATTGGCGACTGGAACGAAACATTATCAACCGATGCGGTTACCACAATACGGTTACAATGCTTTTGTGCCGATATAGCGGCGGCAATATCCATCCAGTGCAGCAGGCGCCCGCCCATCAGGTTATTTAATGTGTTGGTATCATTGGGTAATACCAGTTCATTCATAATGGTATATGATTCTTTGGGCGCTTTTCCTGTCATTGGGTATGATTTTTATGCAAAGATACATTTTTTAAGCTGAGGGTAAATCAAAGGGCAATGTAAACCGCAGACGACTCACCCTGGTTGAATTTTAGGATAGAGGGTTGAGAGCTATTATAAAATTGTCATCCTGAGGAACGAAGGATCTATTCACGAACTATGCATGTTGGATAATAGATGCTTCACTGCGTTCAGCATGACAAACTATATCAAAAATCTATTTATTTCTTCACCGTATTCAATTCCCTGAACCCTACCAACTCATCCCAGCGGGCTGCGGGCGGGCGATAGTAAACCAGTACCTGGTAATCATTTTCGGTTTCAAAGTAACTTCCTTCCAATGGTACGTCGTCGGCCTTTTTTGTTTTATTATCAACCCAAACGTACTCATAATCATATACGCCCTGTTTTAAAAGCAGGTTGATGTAATATTTACCATTTTCGCCAAAGGTCATTTTGCTGCGGTCATCCAGCTTGTAATCATTAAACTGGCCAACAATATAAGGGCTGCCCTCGGTTTCAGGTTTGTTAGCCGCCACACTGAAATATACATGGGCATAATCAGCATCAACGCGCGGATCGCGGCCGTCCTGGTTCAGCACAAAAAATTTACCGTCGTTATCATAAAGCAAAATATAACCAGGACCATTGCGCACAGGATCTGTTAATAAAACCACGGTGTTTGAGGTATCCTTAACAATACGTGCAATATGCTGCGAATTTAGTTTCAAGGTACGGGTATCAAACAGCCTGAACTCGTTACGACCCGGAAAATCATTAATGGCAACATCATTATAAATGAGCTGCGCCCCTCGTACATATGTAGGCTGGGTATTTAAAATGCCAGTTTCGGTACGGGCATTCTGCATAAT
Organism: Mucilaginibacter sp. P4_E8; assembly: GCF_056401495.1. Lineage (NCBI taxonomy): Bacteria > Pseudomonadati > Bacteroidota > Sphingobacteriia > Sphingobacteriales > Sphingobacteriaceae > Mucilaginibacter > Mucilaginibacter sp. P4_E8. The sequence continues at coordinate 20,919 of NZ_JBFUJG010000066.1, read as the reverse complement.
AAAGGTCCGCACATCGGTAGATGGGTTTTGAACTGGAAGGCCAGTATAATCAATAGTAAAATTTATTTTTTGATTGGTTTGCCGAGTCTGCACATTTGGAGATGCTATCACATCGGCAGCTATGGCTACCCTTTTGCCTACCACATATAACCTGCGGGTAAGTACCAGTTTAGACTGGTCGCCATCCTCATAAACTTTGAGCACATAATTACCCGAAAGCTTAGGAGCAATGTTATTATTAGGTATTTTTAGCTCGTAATGGGTATATTTTTGAATGGTACCTGTGGAGTAGGTGTAATCATACATGCGGTCGTCAGCGAAACTTTGCAGATACTCGGCCGGCGACAAGTTCGATGAGTTCCACCTGGTATCGCAATGCTCAATGGTGTACGAATAACTACGGCTGCCACCCCGCAGATCATCAAAAGCCAGCTGTACTTTTTCGTCAGATCCTAAAGCTATTGCCGGGAACGAGCCTTGCTTTTTGGTGTTATAAAACTCCACACTTTTAATGGCAGAGTTATAAATGTTGTTATTGTATGGAGATTGGGCAAAGCTTTTCTGGAAGACGAATAGGAGAATAAGTAGATAGAAGTGTTTTCTCATATAGGACAGCTATTAATTCCATTTACTCATTATGTCATTGCGAGCGTAGCGTGGCAATCTCTTTACCCAAGTTCATCACTTAGCATGTGAGATTGCTTCGTCCCTCGCAATGACATAGTTTTATACTACGCTTCCAATTCCAATATCTGCTCGGCCAACGTTTCCCACTTCTGCTGAATTTGTTTCAATTCGGCTTGTTTTTGGGTGTAGGCAGCGTTGGTTTCTTTTAGTTTGGCGCCGTCAGTATAAATTTTATCGTCGGCCAGTTTGGCTTCCAGTTGCTTTACTGTTTTATCAAGGTCGGCAATTTGCTCTTCCATTTTGGCCAGGTCCTGGTTCAATTTTTTAAGCTGCTGAAACTTATTTTCGCCTTGCTGTTGTTTAACCGGTTCGGGCTTTTTCTCTTCCTTTTTGGGCTGAGGTGCCGGTGCCGCTGTTTTAGGYTCTAACTTACGTTTTGATGCCCATTCGTCGTACTCGGCATAGGTACCCGGGTAAATTTTTATTTTTTGATCTTCAATAAACCAGATTTTGTTGGCCACATTGTCCAGGAAATACCTATCGTGCGATACTACAATAAAGGTACCTTCATACTGCTCCAAAGCCTGGATCAGGATGTTTACCGATTGCATATCCAGGTGGTTGGTAGGCTCATCCAGTACCAGGAAGTTAGCATCGGCAGTAAGCGCCTTAGCTAAAGCAACGCGTGATTTTTCGCCTCCGGATAATACCTTGATCTTTTTAAACACATCATCACCGGTAAACAAAAATGACCCTAATATGGTACGTAGCTCAGTATCTGTATGTTTTGGCGCAAATGCCTGCAGCTCTTGTAATATTTGGTGTTCCAGGTGTAATGACTCTAACTGGTGTTGGGCAAAAAAGGTAGTGGTCACGTTATGACCGGTAGTTACTTTACCTTTATAATCCTGATCGGCCGAGGCTATGATGCGTAACAGGGTTGATTTACCTTTACCGTTGGCACCAATCAGGGCAATTTTGTCGCCTTTTTCAATTACAGCTTCACCACCATTAAGAATATCAATTGCGGGATATTTTTTAACAATATCCTCTAATGTTACCACGTGCCTGCCCGATTGTTTGGAGAAACGGAAGGCGAAGTTAACTGATGGATTATCATCATCCACATCATCAACACGCTCCATTTTATCAAGCATTTTGATACGTGATTGCGCCATTTTTGCTTTAGATGCTTTGGCACGGAAACGTTCGATCAAACGCTCCTCTTGTTTTATTTTTGACTGCTGGTTTTTAAACTCACCACGCTGAATTTCTTCGCGCTGTGCTTTTTCTTCCAGGTAAAATGTGTAATTACCTGCATAAACAGTCAATTTACCTTTGCGCGATTCAACCGTGCGATTGATGACCTTATCCAAAAACCACCTATCGTGCGATACAATAATGATGGCGCCGTTAAAAGCTTTCAAATAATCTTCCAGCCATTGAATTGATGGTAAGTCAAGGTGGTTGGTAGGCTCATCCAGCAGCAGTATATCAGGCGCCTGCAACAGGATCTTAGCCAGCATCACCCGCATACGCCACCCTCCCGAGAAGGTGCTTAACTTACGCTGGCAATCAGCTTCGCTAAAACCTAAACCGGCTAAAATTTCGTGAGCCTTATATTCAATATTATAGCCGTCAAGCAGTTCAAACTCGTGCTGCTTATCGCTAAGTTTATGTAAAAGATCTTCTGTATAGTCTGTTTCCAGCTTTTTAAGTAAAACTTCTATCTCATCATGTAATTGGTTTTGGCGCTCAAAAGCCTCCATAGCCACATGCACAATATTTTTATCAGAGGAGTATGACAGCAAATCCTGGTTAAGATAACCCATGGTAAGGTCCTTAGCCATTGATATGGTGCCCGATGTAGGTTTATAGTCGCCTACAATAATTTTTAAAAGGGTGGTTTTACCGGTTCCGTTGGCGCCAATAAGGCCAATTTTTTCTCCGGGTTTTATATGCCAGTTGGCTTCATCATAAAGGGCCCGCGCACCAATCTCAAACGTAAGGTTATTTATAGCAATCATTTGCGCGCAAAGATACAGTTTTGAGGTGAAATTTAGGTGAAAGGATAAAGGCAAAAGGTGAAAGGTGATGTCGAATAACGAATTTTGAATTTCGAATGATGAAATAGCACCAATTTTTACCTCATTATTCGAAATTCAGCATTCAATGCACGGCATTAAAAAACCTTTTGCCTTTTACCTTTAGCCCTTTACCTACAAACTATCCCAGCACTGCCTTAAGCCAGGTTTGCGCCATCAGGGCCTCGCCGGCAACGCTTGGATGTACACCATCAAGGCTCCAGTAAGTTGCGGGTGTAGATTCAATCGCTTTGTCAAAAGCTGATTGGTAAGGTACAAATATGGCCCCAAATTCAGTTGCAATATCACGGGCCGCTTTACCAAACTGGTTAAATGTTGGATACCATTTATCGTCAACCGCCTTAACCCCTTTTGAGGCAAATGGCTCGCAGATCACCAGTTTAACATCAGGCAGCGCTTGTTTGGTGCGGGTAAGCAATTTTTTATAGTCCTCAATATAATTTTCAATAGTACCCTTGTAACTCCCGTTTAAAGTATGCCAAAAATCATTTACACCAATATGGATACTCAAAACATTGGGCTTTAAAGCCAGGCAATCAGTATCCCAACGGTCGGCCAGCTGATAAACCTTATTGCCGCTGATCCCCTTGTTGTATATCTGCAGATTTTTATCAGCATGATCAATCAATAATTTGGAKGCTGTTATCAAAGCATATCCCGATCCCAGGGAACTGGTTGTATTGGGTTCGCTTTTTTTATGATCGCGGCCCCAGTCGGTAATGGAATCGCCCTGAAATAGCACTACATCACCTGTATTAAACCTTAACCGTGACGGCTTTTTTTCGGCAGCTAAAGCTGCTGATACTATTTGAGGGATGCCAACGGCGGCCAGGGTGCCTACTGAAGCTGCTTTGATAAAATTACGACGGCTGGGTTTAAATCTATTGAGCATAATTTAGTTTATAGATAGTTATAACAGAATTTTCGAATTTACTTATTTACCTGAATTTTTTAAACTTTGTTGTTTTTTGTATTATCAATTGAATGATTAATATAATAGCAGGTTAATAAATCATAAATTTCTGGTTTACACACATTAAGTAATGTGCTAACTTCGCAACATGTATTTTTTATTAAAACCCATCCTGTTCCAGTTCGATCCCGAAAAAGTACATTATTTTGTAACCCGCAATTTAAAGCGCTTTAACCGTTTTCCTGGTGGTGCGGCTTTAAGCAGGGCTATATGGGATGTAAACAACCCCCGGCTTCAGAAAGAAGTGTTCGGCTTGCAATTTAAAAATCCGGTGGGCCTGGCTGCCGGCTTTGATAAAAATGCCGAACTGATGGGCGAAATGGCCAACATTGGTTTTGGCTTTGTGGAGATAGGTACCGTTACTCCCCTGCCCCAACCTGGCAACCCTAAACCCCGCATGTTCCGTTTACCAGAAGATGGGGCTCTCATTAACCGCATGGGTTTTAATAATTTTGGCGTTGATGTTGCAGCAGAACGAATAGCTGCTTTCCGCAGAAATGCTAAAGGAGCCCAAAAGGATTTGATCATCGGTGGTAACATTGGCAAAAACAAGGTTACACCTAACGAAAATGCCGTTGACGATTATATTAAATGTTTTGACCGCCTGTTTGATGTGGTTGATTATTTTGTGGTGAATGTAAGCTCGCCGAATACGCCAGGGCTGCGCGAATTGCAGGAAAAAGAGCCGTTGATGAATTTACTCAACACCCTGCAGCAGCGTAATTCAAAAAACGGCATTAGCCGACCTATCCTGTTAAAAATAGCACCAGATTTGACAGATTCGCAGTTGGATGATATTGTTGATATTGTACAGCAAACTGGCATAGCGGGCATTATTGCTACAAATACTACCATCAGCCGTGAAAACTTAACTGCTGCCGAAAGTTTAAAAAGTGAAATGGGCGGCCTGAGTGGCAAACCCTTAACCAAACGCTCAACCGAGGTGATCGGATATCTACATAAAAAATCAAACGGATCATTCCCTATAATTGGTGTAGGCGGCATCCACTCTGCCGATGACGCGATAGAAAAATTACAGGCAGGCGCATCGTTGGTACAACTTTATACCGGTTTTATTTACGAAGGGCCGGGATTGATTGGCAGGATAAATAAAAGAATATTGTCTGAATAGTTTTTTGTCTGAACCGGGATTAAACAGATTGTGGGATTCTCAGGATTTTTAGAAATCGAGGAAATCCTTTAATCCCAAAAATCGCGGTTCAAACAAAATCAACGAAATCATTTAATCAAAAAAATCAGTGGTCAAAAATATAGCGCATAAAAAAATCCTGCCGGTTTCTGAAACCAGCAGGATTTATAAGATCATTTAAGCGCTTATGCGCCAAAAAACAAATAGAATTATTTACCTGTAGCGATATCTAAAGCTGCATTGTTTTTAGCTATCTGGCTGTGTTTTGATTCAGCAGAACGGCTTCCGTACTCCAGGTTGGTAGCCAGCTTCAAAAACTGAACTTCTAAACGTGAAGTAGTTTTGTTTTTTCTATCTTTTCTTTTTAAACGTGTAACGCCCATGGTGTTGTTATTTTAAATTTTTTAATACCCTTGAGGTCGGGAGCGGATTCGAACCGCTGTAAAAGGTTTTGCAGACCTCTGCCTAGCCACTCGGCCACCCGACCCTGTTTTTAAGGATTGCAAAAATAGTAATTTATTTATTGGTAGCCAATATTTATTTCATTGAAATTCTTTTTATTTCAGAACACAGTATGGCAGTGGCTATGGCCACATTCAATGATTCGGCATTTCCAGCACGCGGAATGGTTACCGCACTGGTTATCAGCCGCTCAATATCCGGGCTTATTCCGTTGCCTTCGTTGCCCATAACCAGCAAACCTTCATTGCCAAAATTGGTATTATATATATTTTCTCCATTTAACATAGCGCCAAATAAAGGTAGTTCAATTTGGGGTAAAACATGTATAAGATTAACATAATGTATATTTACCCTTGCTAATGAACCCATGGTGGCCTGCACTACTTTGGGGTTATATACATCAACCGTATCTTCCGAGCAAATAATATCGTTAATGCCAAACCAATCAGCTGTGCGTATAATAGTGCCCATATTGCCCGGATCCTGTATGCTGTCAAGCACCAATGAGAACTTTTGTTTCAGGCTGTTATAATTTAATATTGGCCATATTGGTATTTTAACCAAACCAATTATCTCCTGCGGCGTTTTCAATGTGCTGATTTTTTCGAGTTCATTTAATGAAATCTCCTGAAAATTTATTTTTCGGGATAATTTCAGCAATTTTGGGGCAATTGCAGGGGTATGATAAATAGTATCTACCTGGTATGCAGAGTTTATAAATTCGGTAACTGATTTATAGCCCTCAACCATGAAAAGGCCATGTTCCCTGCGGAATTTTTTATGTTGTAAGGATGTTAATAAACTGATCTGTGATTTTGAAAGCATATAGTATACCTGCTGTTTACCGCCTTACAATATTAAGTATTTTGCTGCTCATTATAGGGTCGGGCTGCAGTATTACACGTGGTATTGATAAAAACCAGGCCCTGGTACGCAAAATTACTATTAAGGGGATAGATGAGCAGTTTGCCGAAGCTGCTGTAAACTATGTAGATAAAGAGCAGCAGCCTAACAACTGGCTCAACCTGCAATTTTATTACCTTTTCAGTAAAAAAGGCAAAAAGAACATTGGTGAGGCGCCCGCTATTCTTGATAGTAACCTGGTTGAATATTCGCGTTTTCAGATGGAAAAATATATTCAAAACCGTGGGTATCTTAAAGCCAAAATAACCGACAGCATTATCATCAAAAAACAAAAGGCCGAGCTGGTTTTTACAGCCCAGGAAGGCCCAATGTTCAGGATACGCAAGGTTACGGATAGCATTGCTGATAAAAACATTAAAAACCTGTTTAACCAAAACCGCAACAAAATATCGCACATTTCGCCCGGCGGCCGTTTTGATACCGATAGTTTGGCTCATGACCGCGATGAGCTTTACCTGTTGATGAAACGTAACGGCTATTATGATTTTTACAGGCAGTATATCAATTTCAATTACGATTCTACCTTTAACAATAGTGTGGTGGATGTTAAAATGATCATTGACAATCCTGCAGGCAAAACCGAGCATCCGGTTTATACCATTAATAACACCCTGATTACTATTTCAAAAAGTAACGGGCGCACACCCGGAAAAGCTGATACCCTGCAAGTTGATTCACAGTTCAGGTTTGTTGACTTTTCGGGCAAGTTTAAACCACGAACAGTAATTGATTATACTTTTCAGAAAAAAGGACAGATATACGATATTGATAAACAAACCCTTACTACAACACGCCTTTCGGAATTAAACGTATTTCGTAATGTCCCCAACCCCACTTACGAAAAACTTCCTGACAGTACCCACCGTTTAAATACCAAAATAGATATTGTACCGCTCAAACAAATGTCAGACAGGGTTGAGGGCGAGTTCCTGTTTAGCTCGGGCCGTTATGGGTACAACGTTGGTAATACTTTTACAGATCGTAACGTATTTAAACAGGCGGCCATACTACAGGTAAAACTTAACTGGAGCGTTTTATTTGATAATGGACCAAGCGGCAATACAGGTATTCAAAACCAGGAATTCAGGGTGGGTGTTAACCTTATTTATCCCCGTATTTTAACGCCATTCTCCTTCCCGCTTTTGGGTAAATATGGTGTACCGCACACCACCTTCTCCAGCAATTATTCCTTGTTTTTTCAAAAGGGGCTGGTTAAACGCGAAAGCTTTATTAACTCAATAAGTTATGACTTTTTTGAAACCGGCCGTAAACAGCATACCATTACACCCATTAATATTGAGTTTTCAAGAGGTCTAATTGACCCGGCAGCCAAAGATTCCCTGCTAAAGCAAAACAGATACTCTTATGTGTACCTGATTGGCCGTACAACTTTCACTACCGGTAGTCAATATACTTTTCAGTATAACGCAATCGAGTTAAACTCTTACAAAAATTTTACCTATTTCCGTGGAAGTTTAGATGTGGGCGGTAATTTCCTTAGTCTCCTTGGCAACACGTTTAATGCACCGAGAGACACAGCCGGGCAACGCAAAATTTTTGGTTATGCCTTTTCTCAATATACCAAAACAGAGCTCGATCTGCGTATTTATCGCAGCCTGGGTGGTGAACGACAGTTTGTATTCCGTATAAATCCGGGGATCGGTATTCCTTACGGTAATAGTAACGCGCTAATATTTGAGAAAAACTTTTATACCGGCGGTGCCAATGATATCAGGGCCTGGCTGCCACGTACCCTGGGCCCGGGGCAATTTAACCGCGGCACCTATTATGGAACTGATACTACTAACCGCTCCCGGTTAAAATACCTGGATCAATTTGGCGAAATAAAAATAATTGGGAACGCCGAATACCGCTATAAACTGGCCGATAACTTTTTTGGAGCCAAGCTAAAAGGCGCCGTATTTATAGATGCTGGTAACGTATGGCGTTTAGGTAAAAAAGCCGAAAACCCTAACGGCGAATTCAGGTTTGATAATATTTTGCAATCAACTGCTGTAGGGATAGGCACAGGTTTACGCTTCGATCTGAGTTTCTTTGTTTTCAGGCTTGATGCAGCGTTTAAATTTAAAGACCCGCAGTTCAACGGATCAGACCAATGGGTATTATTTAAACATGCCAATGAATTATTTAGCACCGGCCCGTTTAAAAGAGCCTACCTTCAAAGTAATGGTGAAAGCTATAATTTTATGCAGCTGAACTTTGGTATAGGGCTGCCTTTTTAATTTTGAATTATTGAATTAGTGAATTAACACAACCGCTAAACGGCCTGTCAGTCTGAGCCTGTCTAAGACTCGTGGGCAAAGGCCTCTGCGCGCTACCCTTCGACAGGCTCAGGGTGACAGGCCAATACCTTTAAGCCTTATGCTTTTCCGCTTTAGGCTTCCCTTAAAACATTCCCTTCAAGCCATCAATTATACTCTCAAAAAAGGTGGGGATGCTTAGGCCATTATGGTAATTAAAATACAGGAATATACAGAATATAATTACCGCAATGATGATGAACCGCTTAAACATATAAGCCAGTAATACCAGGGCCAGCGGTATAGCCAGCAGCAATATCCAGCTGATATGGAAAGGGCTTAGTTTGCTATCGTGTTTATAGATATAGTAAAGGATAGAGTGTGTACCGCTATCATTCATGTGCTTGGCATATAAAAAACTGGAGCGGTCAAGCTTATGCCTGTAAAAGGCGGTACCCTTTTCAAACTTTAATTGCTCCTGAAACCCGTTCATTACAAATGTAAATACGCCGTTTACATTTTCCTGTATTACACCGGMGGTATCAGTTGCAACAACAGCCACCTCATCAACAGCAAATGGATTTTCTTTTATTACAAAGTGATTTATAGCAATTGCATCTGCAAAAACAAAGCTATGAGCGGCCATAACAAGGCAGAATAAGAGTAATAGTTTTTTCATTTTTTTTATAAACCAATTCAATTCTGTACAAAATGCACGCAATAAAAATAGTGTTTTTTAGGGCTATCTGTTCAAGAAATATATACTTGCATTTAGCACGCCCGCAAAGCTTACCCACAGCAAATAAGGTATAAGCAACCAGCCCGCAATTTTATTGAACTTATTAAACCAGTTAATGGTTATACCAATACTTATCCACAGTAAAATAACAATAACAAGAGCTCCAAATATTTCATGCAAACCAAAAAACACTATGGACCATAAAAAATTCAAAAATAACTGTATAAAGTAAATTGCCCGGGTAACTTTATAAGCTGGCTTGCGGCTCCTGTGTTTCCAGATCAGGTAAGCGGCTATGGCTATCAATATATAAAGGATGGTCCATACGGGTGCAAATAACCACGGTGGAGGATTAAACGATGGCTTTTTAAGGGTACTGTACCATCCCGGTATTTCGGGCCGGGTAACAAGCGAGGCCACAAAACCAACGGCCAGCACGATCAATAAATTGATGATAAATGGAAAGAACTGGAATTTCCTTAGTGAAACGGCTGAACTCATAAATTATATCAACCAATTAAACGCCGGTAAGTTTTAAAATAGGGGAATCTGCACGCTATTAAGGGCATATCTTATTACAAATACAGGCTAACAAGCCACTAGTCCAATTAATTTACAATGCCATTATGTAAGCCTCATTGCTAAAATATTTAAATATCTTAGCTTAGCCGCATTGCTTAATGGGGTTATAAAATGATAAAAGCTTATAAATTATTTACGGGTTCTGATGGTAATTCGCACATACAAACCGGCACCGTGGCCGAAGGGCAGTTTAATCAGGCTACATCCATCAGGTTCCAGGAATCGCCACCTCATTCGTTTTATGAATGGCATAATGCACCTGTGGAACAGTATGTGATCAACCTATCTGGCACACTTGTATTTGAAACCCAAACCGGCGAGACTTTTGTTTTGAAACCGGGTGAAATATTAATTGCTACCGACACAACCGGCACTGCCCACAAATGGCACCTGATTGATGATGAGCCATGGCGACGCGTTTATGTGGCATTTGATCAACCTAACCAGATAAACTTTATCCCTGATGAGCTGCCCAATAGTTAATACTACTTTACCCTCACATATGCAGTGTTAAAACCATCACTTATAAATATATCACTAACAAAAAGACTATCGTTCCTGATAACGAACGCCAGATCATCCGGACCTCCCGTTTTTAGTACATCAATGGTTTCTGTTGATGCGTATTTATAATTACGGACTATTGAAAACTTGCCCTGAGCTATTAAGGAATCGTTTTTAAATCTTTTAAATGTACTATCAGCCTTAAACTCTTCGCTCAAGTTATACCCTGTGCTTTGAGGTGTTACGGTAGATCCGGCTATGCCGCCAACTGATTTTACCCAGCGCCATTTGCCAATTATGGAAGTTGACGTTGGCATCTTATCCTTATTGCAGGAGCTCACACTGCACAGGGTGATCATTGCAAAAATCAAAGTAAAACATTTCATACTATAAGGTTATATAAGCCATTACGCAGGTAATTAGTGTCCTGATACAATGCGTCACCTCTAAATTTGCATAAATAATGCCTGTTTGTAAATTACAACAAAATTCTTTGTATCATTAAACCATGATTATTGTTATTCAATGTAAGGACCAGGTTGGTTTGGTTGCCTCTATATCTGCCATATTAGCCAAACATCAGCTAAACATTGTTTCGATGCGCGAACATGTTGATAAGGCCGAAAATGTATTTTTTATGCGTTTGGAAGTTGAGGATGGAGATGGGCACGAGCTTGAAGGAACATTAAGAGAAGTACTGCCTGCCGACGCCATTATTTCTGTAAACCCCATTCCTTATAAAAAAGTGGTGGTATTGGTCACCAAAGAATATCATTGCCTTGCCGATATACTCATACGTAATCACTTTAAAACACTTGGTGCTACGGTACAATGCGTAATTGGCAACCATACTACGCTGCAAAACATTTGCGAGCGCTTTGATATGCCTTTTTACCACATCTCGCATGAGCAGATTAGCAAGGCTGAGTTTGAACAGCAAATAAACAATGTGATAGCGCAATATGCTCCCGATTATATTGTGCTGGCTAAATTCATGCGTATTTTATCGCCTGCTTTTGTGACAAAATTCCCTATGCGGGTTATTAATATACACCACTCCTTTTTACCGGCATTTATTGGGGCCAACCCTTATAAACGGGCCTTTGAACGTGGGGTAAAACTCATAGGTGCTACTGCCCATTTTGTATCAGACGAGTTAGACGAGGGGCCTATCATTGCCCAGCAGATCATCCCGGTAAATCATTCTTTTACGGCAGCTACCATGGTAAAAGCCGGTCAGGAAATTGAAACCGCTGTGCTGGCAAACGCGCTTAAACTGGTATTTGAGGACAGGGTTTTTGTTTACAAAAACAAAACAGTGGTTTTTGGATAAGTTCGGACATAGGTAACAAAAAACAAATCACTTTCCCTGAAATGATAATGGCGGACCATAAATGATCCGCCATACCTGAGATTTAGTTGATTAGTATAAAAACTTTTTATTCTACTATTAAAGTAGCGATAGAGTGTGGCAGGCTGGTTGTTTTTGCAGCTTTGCCTTTTATCCACAGGCTGTACTCTATTTTTTCGTCCGTTTTATTCATCACCACAACGGCCAGTTTACCATCAGGATTGATGTAAGCTGTAGTTAATAGCTTATCCCTGCTGGCTACCGCGCTGATGCGTTTAGCACCGGGCTGAATAAATTTTGAAAAATGACCCAGGTAATAATATGAACTGGTATAAATAAGGTTACCAGTTTGGGTATCGGCATGTATAGGTGCAAAGCAAAAGTTGCCCACATGGTTGGGGCCGCCTTTTTCATCAAGCAGGATATTCCAGTCGGTCCAGGCTACAGTACCTGCGTTAAAATCATTGATCATGGATAGGCCATATCTTTCGCCAAGCGACCAATCATTGACCTTAGCGAGATCAAACTTTTCAATGCAACCTTCAGTAAATATCAGGTTTTTATCAGGGAATGATTCATGTACGCGCCTGGTACTTTCAAACTGCTGGCCTGCACCGGTCCAGGTTTCGTACCAATGGAAACCAACACCCCATACATATTTTGCGGCTTCAGGATCTTCCAATACGGTACTGGCGCGCTGATAAAGCAAATCGCGGTTATGATCCCAAATGATCAGCTTTTTATCGGCAAGGCCTTGTTTGTGCAAAGTTGGGCCTAAAAAGTTTTTTACAAAATCGCGCTCTTCTTCGGCAGTAAACATACATGATTCCCAGGTTTGCTTAGCCATAGGCTCGTTCTGTACCGAAAGTCCCCATACAGGGATACCTTCTTTTTCATATGCTTTTATAAATTTCACAAAAAAATTGGCCCAGCTTTGGTCAAATTCAGGTTTAAGTTTACCGCCGTGCAATACATCATTATTGTCTTTCATAAAAGCCGGCGGGCTCCAGGGCGAAACAAACAGGTTTAATTTGCCACCAGCGGCAGCCATAGCGGCTTTTATAAATGGTATACGGTAAGTTTTATCATGGGCGATGTCAAATGTTTTGAGGTCGGCGTCGCCTTCTTTAACATAGCTGTAGCTTGCACTCGAAAAATCGCAGCTTTGAATATTGGTACGGGCCATGGTATAACCAATGCCTTTGTCTTTATCGTAATACGCGGTTAAAAATTCTTTTTGTTTATCTTTTGGCAACTTGTAGAACACCTCGGCCGAGGCATCGGTTAAGGCGCCACCCACGCCAAGCATGGTTTGGAATGTTTTAGCTGGATCAACAAAAACTGAAACATCGGTTTCGGCGGGCTGTGGTTTATCAGAAAACTGAAGCGTTTCGGTTGAAGTAAACTTATACCCTGCTTCTTTCTCAGAAACAATTACCTTAACCGTTTTATTATTTATAGAAAAAGGTGAGGCACCCTGGGCATTTACAAAACCAGCCTTTGCTAAGCCACCTGCAATTAAGCAGGCAATTAAAAATTCTTTCTTCATGATTTATTGTAATAGGAAAGCCGGGGCTTGAACATCGCTTATATTTAGCGTTTCCGGCAATTCAAATTTATTAAAGTTAATCAGAATAAAGCAAATAGACTCGTATAAATAATTGATTTATAATTACTTGGTATAAAATTGATACGGTTTAATACCGAACTTATTTAGTATCAAAAAATCTCATAATCAGGCTGTTCCGCCTGGAGCGACGGGCTCTGAATTAAATTTTGATGCGCTTTAATACAAAATTCGATTGGATTAAATTAGACCCTATTTGACAGGGGGATCACATATATTTGAACCAATTATCAAGTAAAGTGTCATTCTCATATATTTCTATATCATAGCTGCCTTTACTGTCGGGGAATAACTGAAGACCGTTTCCATTACTCGAAATTCTTACTGCCCATGAAAATTCCATTGCGCAATTGACAGCAATAAGTTTGATAGAATTGCCAGGCTCAACCTTGAATATAATTGCTTCGGGTTCTAACTGAATTTCAAGCTGGTCGTCATTCTCCCATAAAAAGAATTCTATGATATGGTTGTTAGCGTTTTGGATCCTGGTACTCATTACTTTTGTGCCTTGATTTCCTCTTCTATCCGCAAGCTTTCTTTATGTATGGCATTCATTAATTCGGTAACAAAAGTTTCTGATAATCCTTCTTTTTTACCGGCTTCAATACTTTTTTGAATCACCTGCTTAAAGCGGTCGGCCTGCAGCGCTGGAATATTGTTTTGGGCTTTATAAACACCTATTTCCTTTACCACTCTTTCCCGCTCGCCAAGTAGTGTTATCAGTGCCTTATCCAGGGAATCAATCTTCTTCCGGCTTATTTGCAAAGTTTGGTCGGTGCCTTTGGGAGTTTTCATTGGTGCTGATTGTGCGCTAACTAAGCTGTAACTAAACAGAGAGACTACAAATAATCCTAATACGCGGCTATAAAATTTCATATTCATATGCTTTTAACAGATTAAACCAGCTAAATATTATAGTTTTTTTTAATTATTTACAAAAAAAGCAGGTATTAATAATACCTGCCGCAACTAAAGGTTATATCAGGTTTTACCTACCATCAGCATTATGACCATGTTTAATCATATCCTTAACAGCCTGGGCCAAAAATTCCTTGCCGCCATCATCAAGCATGGTTTGTTTGCCGCCGTCATTCAGCTCATAAGTGATCCTGCCATGGTAGTCGCTTTCGGCTACTAACTCCTTACCGTCCCTGGAATATTTTACATAGCCATTTGGCGAAATACTTTTAATGGCCGTGCCTTCGGCATTAAAATAAGTTTGGCCAAGGTATTCTATCCTTACCTTTATACCATTGCCGTTCTCCACAATAGTTGTATGTCTTTTCCCTGTACCGCAGGCAGTTACCAGCGCTATTAAACCCATTGCAGCAATTAATTGTAGTTTTTTCATGATGTATGTTTTTTAAATTTTTAAAATTATGTTAATTGTTGTTGTTTTTGTTCTTGTATAGATATGAGCTTAATTAAACTGGTGCTTAAAAACACGAACCAAACCGACCAGCCCAAATGAGCAAACCTTTGAATAAGGCCGGGATAGTTATTTTGAACTGATGGCACGAAGCGCAGAAATATGAGCAGCATAATTACAAGGCTTACCAGCGACAACAACCTGACCAATACCAACTCCTGTTTACCGCGCCATAAAATGATTACTAACAAGGTACCGAGATAAAGTAGTAAAAAAACTGGCCCGGCAGTAGCGTGGAACCTGTTACCTGAATGAAACATTGCTGCCCAGCCCATCATTATAGTAAATGCGGGCAGCGTATATACCGGAATGGTGCTGAGCCCTAATTGCTTACAAGCTCCGTACAAGCCAATGATAAAAAAGATGCTTAATACCGCTCCAAACATGGTTAAGGTTGCCATCAATGGCTCAGATCTGGTACCTATGGCCCCTAACTCGCTGATGGTTCCGGTCAAATGGTTATACCCCCCATGAATAAAACCACATATAATGGTTGAAAGCCAAAAAACTACAGGAATAAGAATACCTGTGGATAATAAAGTTTTGGTGTTCATGATACTCTGTTATAATGATATAATATGGTGCGTTATAAAACCCATTACAAACATACACAAAACACAGTACTATACAATACATAGTACTATATTTTTTTATAAATAGATTCTGCACCGCTTATCTATTACAGAAAAACCTGTGAAACGGAATTACTTTATTGTTTTTAGTGATGGGGAATATCTCATTAACCGCGGCAAATGAAGAAGAATAAAGTAGCCAAAAGCCTGAGCATTATAGTGCTCAGGCTTTTGGCTTGAAAGAGATATAAGTATTTACTTGTGATAATTTTTAAGGAGATCTTCAACCAAGATACCATTGATGGTTGTTCCGGTCATGTTGCAATTATCAAATGCCGCACCTTTAAGATTGCAATTGGCAATGGTACTATTTTCCAGGTTACAGTCTTCAAACCGTAATGGCCTTTGTTTGGCATTTTCATCATACGCTGGGTGCCCCTTTGGCGGCATACCAATATTATGTATATAAGCGCCCCCAAGTTGTGCACCTTCAATTTCCAGATCGCTCAAATTTGCATTGGTTATTTTAAGCGTGGTCATGCACACATCATTAAAATAAGCGTTGTTCATTTTCATCATTCTAAAGCTTGAATCATCAAGAAGAGCATGGCTTACATCAAGTACTTTCTTTGTTTCACTAATAGTGATACGTTCGTTAGTATTTTCCATAATCGTAATTTTTTGTTTATTCAAATTTCAGTAAACGGTACAATAATAACAGGTTAAAGGACAATTTAGCGTTTTTTGCAATTAATAATTACAAGAAATATCATATATATCAAGGTTCAAAACCGAACAATATGTACGAATCTGAACATCCCGTGCAACAAAACTCAGAAATAAACATCTTTTAATCAATTAATTATATAATGGCACACATTATTATATAAATGCCGCTACCAGGAAAACCAACGGCCCAACATGAACATGGAAGATCACATCTTTAACATGGCAACTAAAAAGTTATCAGATGAAGCTTCTGGACAAGAACTTCGGGAGTTGGATAACTTGTTACAACAATATCCGGATATTTCCCTTAAAATAAAGCAGTTATTTAACTGGTGGTACTATGATGAAGAACAAAATAATATGGATAGAAGCCAGCTCCTTTTTAGTAAAATACAGGAAAAAATAAAACAAGCCGAAAAGAACAACCAAAGAAAAGAATAAAAAAAGGACCGGTTTAAATAAACCGGTCCTTTTTTTATTCATAACCTGCTTTAATTAAAAACCAGGGTTATTTGGTAATAATTTAGGATTAACATCTGTTTCCTGTTTTGGTAAAGGGAACAGCAATTGTTTGTCGGCAAACGTAGCGTTAAATACAGTTTTATGACCTACAAAATTATCCCAAGCACCGGTAACATCATTATGTACCTTACGGGTGCGCAGCATATCAAACCACATTTTGTTTTCAAAACAAAGCTCATAATAACGTTGTATCCAAACCTCTTTCTCAAACGCATCCATACTCAATGCACCAATCGGAGCCAGATTAGCTCTGGCACGGATGGCATTTACGTATTGAATGGCATTTGCGTTTGGACCGTTACCAGCACGGTTTGAAGCCTCTGCATACATCAGGTAAACATCAGCCAAACGATAAACAGTGTAGTTTAAATCAGATTTGGTAGTATTGGTAACCGCGGTCACATCGAACCATTTGTAAATGTAATGGTTTTTAAATACTACGGTTTGACCTGGTGTTTTAGAACTTGGGTAGCTTGTGTAAAAGAATTGTCTTTCGGCTACACGTTTATCACCAGCCGGGAACGATGCAATGAATTGATCTGTTGGCCAAACTGATCCGTACTCATCAGAGTATTTTGATACTCCGGAAAAGTTAGGAATGGTTAGTGGCGTAAGCGGGTTTGTAATTGGAATAGCTGCTGCGTACTGTACCTGCAAAATAAATTCGCCGGTATTTTTATTGGCAGGATTTATCATATCGGTATAATTCGGGAACAGCGTATAGCCACCATTCTGGATTACTGCCAGTGAACGCTTGGCTGATTCTGCATAATTTGCAGCTCCTCCGTTTATGGCAGCACCTGCATAAGTTAAATATACATCGGCCAGAAGTGATTCTACAGCGCCCATTGATACTTTACCGGTAACATCTTTCCATGGCAGGGTTGATTTTTCGGCTGCCAACAAATCAGGGATGATCACTTCATCGTAGATCTGTTTGGCTGGCACGCGCGCAACCTGCAGATTAAGATCCTTAGCCGGCTCGATCACCTTAGGTACAGCACCATACATACGAACCAGGAAAAAATAATACAGCGCGCGCATGGTACGGGCCTCGGCTACCATGTTATTTTTAGCCTCATCAGTTAAGCCGGCTGCACTGATGGTAGGTATCCTTTGTATAGCCAGGTTACTTGCACCAATACCCAAGTACATTTGTTGCCACCAGGTATCAAAATAGAATGATGTATTGCTGTAAATAAGCGTCTGGAAGTTTACAAAACCGGTTTGTCCAAGATCGCTGTTTGCTTTACCGGTCATAAACTCCATCAGGTTCCAGGTGTTACCACCATATGAGCCCGGTTGGCCGGCCAGTAAACCAGAGAAATTTTGATAAGCACCGTTGGCCAGTGCCCTGGCTACTTTTGCACTTGAAAGGTTGGCATCCGGCGTCAGAACAGACTTTGGATGTTCTTCCAAAAACTTTTTGCATGAGCAAGTAAGTAATAGGCAGGTTACTACTAATATATTTTTTAATGTTTTCATTTTTAATGATTTTAGGTGGTTGTTATTAAATCCTTCGCTACTGTTTTTCTATCGTTTTTAATCATACCACAAGTTTTAAAATCCTACCTGCACACCCAGATTCCAGATACGCGGACGAGGGTTAGCAAAGAAGTCTATGTTCTGCGTAAAAGCCGGGTTTGAACCATAAGAGTTATTAAAGGTATCAACCTCAGGATCATAACCTGTATAATCAGTAATAACAAAAAGGTTTTGAACGCTTGCATAGATACGGAAACGGCTCACATTCATACTTTTCAGTACAGAAGCGGGCAAATTATAACCTAATACAAAGTTTTGGCCACGTATAAATGAACCATCCTCTACCCACCAGGTATCAAAGTGCGAATCCTGTGCATATTTGTAGTTACGCACCTGCGAAATCATGGTGTTTTGGTTATTAGGAGTCCATCCGTTTAATACAGTAGCTAAACTGTTTGAGATGGTTTGCCTGTCTTCAACGGAGTGTTTAAAGTTAGCCGCAGTATTTACACCCTGTACAAAACGGATATCAAATGAAAAATCCCAGTTTTTATACTTAATAGTACTGTTAAAGTTACCGGTCCATTTTGGATTAGAACGGCCAATGATACTATAATAGTTACTACCATCAGGGTTATAAATATATTTCCTGTCGCCGGATTTTAAACCATGCGCCGCAGCTTCGGCAATATCCGCAGCAGAATTGCTGTACGTACCTACACGGGTCATTCCGTAAAATGATCCTATTGGCGCGCCAACACGTATTACATAGTTTTGTCCCAAAAAGTTCGGGCCAGGGAATATATCGGCACCACCATCATTCAGTTTTGTTACTTTATTTTGATTGGCTGCAAATATAAAATTGGTTACCCATTCAAAATCATCGCTTTTAATATTCACAGTGCTCAGGCTTAACTCAACCCCTGAGTTTTTCATTGAACCTATGTTTTTATAAACATTAGATGTAGTGAAGCCTGCACTCCATGGAATCGGAGCCTGTAATAAAATGTCGGTAGTAGTACGCTGGTAGTAATCAGCATCTAAAGTCACACGTCCATGGAATAAGCCTAACTCGATACCAGCATCAATCTGCTTGGTTTTTTCCCATTTCAGATCAGGATTACCCAGGTAGCTCGGTAATAAGGAAATCACTGCCGCTCCGTTCTGAGCAGTTTGTGCTGTACCATACTGAGCCAGGGAGCGATAGTTACCAATTTCCTGGTTACCGGTGTAACCAAAACTTGCTCTTAACTTTAAGTTAGATACAGTTTCGCTGTTTTTCAGGAAATCTTCCTGAGATACGCGCCATGCAGCACCTACTGATGGGAAGAAAGCGAATTTATTTTTATCGCTGAACCTTGATGAACCATCATAACGACCTGTTGCAGTAAACAAATACTTTTCATCAATATTGTAACTGATACGACCGTAGTAAGAGTTTAAAGAACCTGGATATTGCGCTCCCGGTACGCTGGGATTTTCATCAGATCCGGCTTGACTTCTAACAGACCCAGCCCCGAGGTTATTAAACTGAAAAAAGTCATCAATGAAGTTTTGGGTTTCTACGTTTCCGCGTTCATACACTGAACGGCTAAAAGAGATACCGGCCAAAGCTGTAAATCTTTGATGATCATTGATCTTTTTGTTCCAGGTAAGGTAGTTTTCAGTTTGCCAGAAATAAGTTGTATTGGTATTGATACTTGCAACACCACCCTGGTCAGCAGACATGTGCTGTAAGCCTAAACCCGAATAGAAGTTATTTTTTTGCGCGGCAAGGTTATAACCGAAGTCTGTTTTAAAATCAAGTTCAGATGATATCTTAAATTGAGCATAAATGTTGCCCAATACCTGCAAGGTATTGTTAATGGTATAACGCTCATTGGCCGTTTGTATTGGGTTAGGGGCACCTTCAAGCCCGGCTATATCATAGTTACCAGCCCAGGTTCCGTCTGGATATTTGATAGGCACAATTGGCACTTCTTCACTTACGGCACGCGGTACGTTCAGACCACCGTTACCATCAGTTACCAAACGCTGGCGGCTAAAGATACCGTTGATGCTACCACCAATTTTTAACCACTTTTTAACGTCGTTATCCATAGTCATTTTAACTGAATAGCGCTTAAAGTTTGATGTTGGTGTTAAACCGTCCTGATTAAGGTATCCTAATGATAAGCTATAAATCGAATTTTCGCTACCACCCTGAACATTCAGCTGATGGCTTTGTGAAAAAGCGGGTTTGTAAGTTTCCTTTTCCCAGTTGGTATCATAAATAGGGTTATTGTTAGTATCAAACAACAAAGGAAAGTTAGTATGATTTAGCGCTTTTGCCGGCGTTTGAACGGCACCGGTAGGATCAAATTTTGCACCATTGGCAAATGATTCATTATAAATTTGAACAAACTGTTTTGAGTTAAGCGTTGGCACGTGCCTGTAAAGTTCACTTACGTTTGCGTTGGCTTCATAACTAACAGTGGTGGCACCTTTTTTACCACGTTTGGTGGTTACCATAATTACACCGTTAGCACCACGCACACCATAAATAGCAGTTGATGACGCATCCTTTAAAACCTCGATAGAAGCAATATCATTCGGGTTAATGGAGTTGGGATCAACACCAACCACACCGTCAACCACATAAATTGGGTCAACGTTAGAGTTGATAGAGCCTATACCCCTAATGCGTACTTTTGCTGCGGCACCTGGTGCGTTACTGTTAACACTTACATCAACACCGGCAACTTTACCTTGTAACGCCTGTGATAAGTTAGGAACAGGCTTATCAAGTAATTGCTCGGCCTTAACCGTAGTTACGGAACCTGTAAGGTCAGATTTTCTGGCCGTACCATAACCAATTACTACTACCTCACTAAGTGG